>NZ_JAGKJL010000051.1:0-62633 GCF_020329495.1 Bradyrhizobium australafricanum
CCATGACAGCCGCCGCCTAATCGATTAGCCGGCGGGCTCGCTCGCCGGCCGACCGGAGCTGCAAGAGCAGATGGAGCGATCGATCGAGCAACGATGCGAGACAGTCCGCAGGACCCATCGGCCGCCAACAGGCCGCGTGGTTGTTTGGAACTCGCATCGCGCAAACCATCTTGGCCAGCGATCCATTCGATCGCACCCAACAGGCCGGACATATGGATGCAAGCGATCCGATCTCACCAAACAGCTCTTGTGCCACGGGGGCCGTCCACATATGGGTCCTGGCTTTCGCCAGGACGACATTGAATGTGTTGCGCGCGTTGTGAGTCAAACTTCCGCGTTCTCGCGACATGATTTGCCCGAGCTTTGCTCTTCGTTCCGCCCGGATTTGCCCGACGGACCGATCGCCGCCACCGGATAACCTGCGGGTTATGAAAGGCGCGGGCGGTCTTGTTGTGCCATCGAGCCGGAAAGCCTCAGGTGGCGCGGGCTGTCGAGCCGCCGAAGTTTGCGGTTGACTTATCCATAGCTGGATGGTTATACGTTAATCCATAACCAATGGGTTATTGATCGCAAATGCCAGACGCTCACGACATCCTGTTTCGAACCCTCGCAGACCCGACCCGCCGGGCCATCTTCGAGCGCCTGTGCCGCGAGGGCGAGCAGACCGTCGGCGCGCTGACGGCCCGCGCCAGGATCTCGCAGCCGGCGGTGTCGAAGCATCTCGGCGTGCTGAAGCAGGCCGGGCTGGTGCGCGACCGCCATGAAGGCAGGCAGACCCATTACAGCGCGCAACTCGGCGCGCTGGCGCCGCTGATCGACTGGACCAGCCAGATGGCGGGCTTCTGGCAGAACCGGTTCGACCACCTCGAAGATCTCCTCAAAAGGATGGACCAATGAACAAGACCACCGCTGAAACGCGCTCCGCGATCGTCGAGCGTGAATTTCCTCATCCGCCGGAAAAGCTCTGGCGCGCGCTGACCCAACCGCATCTGATGGAGGAGTGGCTGATGAAGAACGACTTCAAGCCCGAGGTCGGGCACAGCTTCAACCTGCGCGGCGAGTGGGGCGGCGTGCTGGACTGCAAGGTGCTCACTGTGGAGCCGCACAGGACGCTGTCCTACACTTGGAATTTTGCGCATGCGGATGCCGCCTACAATCTCGAGAGTGTCGTGGTCTTCACGCTGACGCCGACGGCGACCGGCACCCATCTGCGCGTCGAGCAGTCCGGCTTCCAGCCGCATCAGAAGCAGGCCTATGGCGGCGCCCATGCCGGATGGAAGCAGTTCCTCGAGAATCTCGATCAGCTGATGGCGCGGGAGGGTTGACGGTCTCTCTCTCGTCATTGCGAGCCAACGGGTCGGCGCGCATAGCGCCGCCCGATGACAGGCTCCGCGAAGCAATCCATCGTGCCGCATACACGGATAGATGGATTGCTTCGTCGCTTCAGCGCAAATGCTCTGCAATTTTGTCGCGAGCTCCTCGCAATGACGATTGTGCATACATCATCCAACAGGAGGTCACATTGAACTGGAACAACTGGATCCGGCAATCGCACCGCTGGCTCTCGATCACCTTCACGGTTGCCGTCATCATCAACATCGTCGCCATGGTCCTGCAGCAGCAGGCGGTCTGGATCGGCTTGCTGGCGCTGTTCCCGCTGATCTTCATGCTGCTCAGCGGCCTTTTTCTGTTCGCGTTGCCGTATCTGTCGCCGCGGCGGATCGCGAAAGGCTCGACCTCGGCGTCCTGAGTGTGGTTGCATGGAGGCTCAGAACGCGAGGCAAGAATAATGACGGCATCGGAACGTATCGACCGGATGATCGAGGACCTCACCGACTGGCGCGGCAAGACGCTCGCCAGCCTGCGCAAGAGCATCCTCGCCGCCGATCCTGAGATCATCGAGGAGTGGAAGTGGATGGGCAGCCCGGTGTGGTCGCGCGACGGCATCATCGCCGTCGGCAACGCCCACAAGGGCAAGGTCAAGCTGACCTTCATGTATGGCGCGCAGCTGCCGGACCCCGACAAACTGTTCAACACCGGCTTCGAGGGCAATGCGCGGCGCGCGATCGATCTGTTCGAGGGCGACAAGATCAACGATCGCGCGCTCAAAGCGCTCATTCGTGCCGCGATCGAGCTCAACCAGGCCAAATCCAGGAAATCTGCGAAGAAGCCGGCGAAGAGGGCCGCGGGTACCCGCGCGACCGCAAAGAAAAAGGCGTGAGCTGCGCCGCCATGGTGCTCGCGATCCATCTGAGATGATCAGGACCAGGCTCGCCACATTGCCGGATGCGGACGCCATCTCCGCGCTGTTGACGGCCAACAGCGGAGAGCACGGCGGCATGCTGCTCGGGCAATGGCCGCGCGAGGTGATCGAGACGCGCATTGCAAACAGGCAGCCGATCGTCGTCGCGACCGATGATGAGGGCGGGTTGCTCGGCGCGCTCCTGACGTCGGAGAAGGGATATGGCGAGGCGCCGCCGGTGCAGGCAATGCTGAAGGCCTGGCCGGGGCGGGCAGATGCGTATGTTTATGGTCCGGTGTGCGTCTCGCGGGACGCGCGCGGCCTTGGCGTGCTGGATGCGTTGTACGCGAAGCTTCAGGCGACGTTCCCCGGCCGCGAGGCAATCCTGTTCATCAGGGAAGACAACCCGCGTTCGCTCAAGGCGCATCTGCGGCTCGGCATGCGCGAGGTCGCTCGATACGACTTCGGCGGCAAGGTCTTCATTGTCCTGAGCGACAGGCCCGACGCGTGAATGCGGCCGTCGCGCTCCCGCGCAGGCAAGCTAGGCCGAGATGTCGACCGCCTGGCCGGCCTTGCCGGCGTTCTTCTGGAACGCCTGCTCGATCAGCTCCTTGATCTTCTGCTCGACCGCGGCGCGCTGATCCGGCGTCATGTTCTTGAGATCTTCTTCCGACATGCCCATGCTTTTGAGGATGTTCGCGCGCATCCGGTCCATCGGGCTCATCTGCGCATATTTGAGAAACTTCTGCTCGACGGTGTCGCCGAGCGAGCTGCCGCCGGTGGCGTCGGCGGTCAGCGGTTTCTTCAATGTGCCAGTCGTCATGCTGGCGGTGACCGATCCAAGGGCCGAGATCGACGTCATCTGCGCGCGCAGTCCCCATTGCAATGCTGCAATCGTGGAGCAAATGGCGTGCCATCCGTTGCAGCCGTGATTTCAACGGGATCGCGACGCCGCCACGCGCGCAGGACGCGCAGCCGGCAGCTTCTGCCGGGCGAAGTTTGCCGGTTGCGGCCTTCAGGCTATGGTATGCACGATCACTGGACCCGCAACCGCGGTGGCCTGGCCGACCAGCAATGGGCCGAGATTGTCATCGATCCAGGCCAGCGCGCGGCGGTTGGCCTCTTCGGCGCCGGCATGGTTGTTGAAGACGCTGATCGCGGTGACGGTATCGTCGCCGGCATAGACCACGTAATAGGCCATGAAGCCTTCAACGTCGCTGATGATCGGGATTGCGCCTTCCTTGATCCGGCGCGCGAGTTCCTCGGCGCTACCGGTCTTCGCCTTGGCGTGACGGATGGCGGCATACATGCGTTCCTCCTTCCGGCTGCATCGATCGGGCTGCGCTTCGCGCATGCGCGATCGTACGCCGGACCGGGTGGCGACGCCATCGGGATTGCGGACGGATTAGCTGAAACGCCTGCTCACGACCGTCGTGCGCCGGCCGGGGAGCTTCGGCAGCCTCGCCACATCCGCGCGCGTAGTCGTGGTCCTTGGGCCGGGGGCGGGCTCCGGCTCCTGTTGCTGCAGAAACAGCGTGGCTTCGAACAGCACGCCGGGGGCCTGCTTGGCCGTGCCCGAGCACACCGCCCGGTTGCCGTTGAACGAGCCGGTCAGCTGCGCCTCGACCTCGTCACATCCGAACACGGTGGTGAACGGGCCGTCGGCATAGCGATGCGTCGTCAGCGTCGCCGTGAAGCGGTCCTGATCGAGCTTGTAGGTGCCGCCATAAATGAACATGGCGTCACCGCCCGAGATCCTGCCATTTGCAAGCTGGACTATTCCGGTGCCTTCGCCCCGCGGCGTCCGGAACCACGCCGCATATCGTCCGTCTCTTTGCATGACCGTCATACAAACAGAAAACCCTGCGTTGTCGTCTCCCTACGTTGCAAGCGCCGGGACTTCTACTGTGCGCTGCTGCGAGGGTTAACGAACCGACAAGGCGATGGCGCGACTTTCGTGAAGCGGTATCGGACTGCGCGCGGCGACCGCGCCGGCGCACGCCACCGGTCACAAAAAGCCACGGCCCTCGCCAGGGGAGCTAGCGAGGGCCGTGTTGGTACACCGCGCCGCGCCTAGGTTCGCGACGAGATGTGGGAGCTCGTAAAAGTCCTACTCAGGCATGATCCGTTTCCGAAAACCGGTTTCCGCTTTGCGGGATCATGCCGTTAGAAGGGCAGCAGCACGTCGAGAACCTGCTGGCCGTAGCGCGGCTGTTGCACGTCGGTGATCTGGCCGCGGCCACCATAGGCGATGCGGGCCTGGGCGATCTTCGAGGAATCGATGGTGTTGTCGCTCTGGATGTCCTCCGGGCGCACGATGCCGGCCACGATCAGCTCGCGGATTTCGAAGTTGACGCGGATCTCCTGCTTGCCTTCGACCACGAGATTGCCGTTCGGCAGCACCTGGGTGACGACCGCGGCGACGTTGGTCTGCAACGCTTCCTGGCGGTTCACCGAGCCCTTGCCGTCGCTGGAGGCGGTGGAGTCGGCGGTCAGGATGCGGCCGGGCAGGATCTTGTTCGGCTGCGTGATGGTCTGCGAGCCCAGGAAGTTGGTGACGCCCGAATCCTCGGAGTTGGTGCGGCTGCGCTGGGTCTCGTTGGCGATCGCGGCCTTGTCGGTGAAGTTCACCGTGATGGTCAGGATGTCGCCGACGCGCGCGGCGCGCTGATCCTTGAAGAAGGCGCGGGAGCCGCTGCGCCACAGCGAGTTCGGGCTGTAGGAGGCGACCTCGGGCTTCGGCATCGGCATCTGCACCGGCTTGTAGCCGGGCTGGGTGGTCGGATTGTCGATCGACGACAGCTTTGGCTGCTCGCCGATCTGGGAGAGACGGTCGATCGACGAGCAACCGCTGGCGATCGTTCCGAGCGCGAGCAGCGCACCGGTCAGGACGAGGCGGTTGATGCGGTACTGGGACATGAACTTTACTCGGCGTTTGGTGCGACTGAACTCAGCTTGACGGAAGCGGAATTGGATTCTGTGGCGTCGGCGGTCGGCGCCGGGCGCGGGGTCGCGACCGAGATCGAGACCTCGCCGCGGCCGGTGACGACGCCGGAGACGGCACGCTTGGACTGCAGATTCATCACGCTGACGGTGTCGCCCTCGGCGCCGCCATCCATCGCCTTGCCGCGGATCGTCAGGTAGAGGCCGGCGGTGCGGTAGATCAGCGTGACGTTCTGGTCGCGGGTGACGAGATCGGGCTTCGCGAGGTCGGCGACGCGCAGCGCCTGGCCGGGGCGGAGCTGGCGGCGGACCTGCATGCCGACCGCGCTGTCGCGCACCGCCGCGTCGTTGCCGATTTCGGCTTTCGGACGGCGTTCGACGCTCACGTCGGAGGCCTTCAGCACGTCGCCGCGCTCGACATTGCGCGTCAGCACGGCGGCCTCGATGGTTTCGATCGCGGTTCCGGTGAAGCGCAGCTTCGACGGCGCGGCACCGGCGTCGTTGCCGATCTCGAAGGTCAGGTCGAAACGCGTCGAGCGCGGGTCGTAGCGCACGGCGATCGGCTGCATCGCGCCGGTATTGGTCGCCTCGAGGCGGATGTCGCCGGGATCGCGGTCGAAGGTCAGCGCGATGTTGCCGGCCCTGCCGAGCCCGTGGCGGCCCTCCAGCGCGCGCGACACCTGCTGCTCGATCTCCTTGCTGTCGATGGTGCGCGCCAGCCGGGTGACGGTGATCTCCTTCAGCTCGCGCGTGTCGACGCCGATCACCTGGTGCGAGCGCAACACGTTCAGCACCTGCGCGACCGGCAGCGTGCCTGTCGTGCCGAGGTCCGGAGCGCGGTAGACCGCGACGCTGCCGGCGCTGCCGGCATTGTCGATGAGGTCGCCGACCCGCACGATGTCGTCGGCGACCGTGATGCTGGCGCGCAGCGTCGGCACCGCGATGGTCTCGCGGCGGCTTTGCGCGGCCGACGGCGCCACGGTGACGGCGAGGAGCGCGGCTGCGATCAGGAGTGAGCGGGCGATCATCGACATCATCCTCAGCGGAACAGGTTGGAGGTCGACTGCATCATCTGGTCGGCGGCGGAGACCACCTTCGAGTTCATCTCATAGGCGCGCTGCGCGGCGATCAGGTCGGAGATTTCCGAGACCACCTCGACATTGGCCTGTTCGAGGTTGCTCTGCTGCATGTCGCCATAGCCGTCAGTGTTGGCGGTGCCGTCCTGGGGCTGGCCGGAGGCCGGCGTTTCCACGAACAGATTGTCGCCGATCGGCATCAGGCCGGCCTTGTTGATGAAGCGGGTCAGGCCGATCTGGCCGATGTTGGTCGATGCGGTCTGGCCCGGCAGCGTCACCGAGACCTGGCCCTGCGCATTGATGGTGAGGCCGGACGCGTTTTGCGGGATCGTGATCGTCGGCTGCAGCAAATTGCCCTGCGCGTTGACGATGCGGCCCTGATTGTCCATCTGGAACGAGCCGTCGCGGGTGTAGGTGAAGGTGCCGTCCGGCATCAGGATCTTGAAGAAGCCTTCACCGCGGATCGCGATGTCGAGATCGTTGCCGGTCGGCGACAGCGTGCCCTGGGTCATCATGCGCGGCGTGCCGACGGTCTTGACGCCGCCGCCGAGGTCGATGCCCATCGGCATGATGGTGTTCTGATCGGAGGCCTGCGCGCCGACCCGGCGCACATGGTCGTAGATCAGGTCCTGGAACGCGGCGCGCTGCTTCTTGTAGCCGGTGGTGCGCAGGTTCGCGATGTTGTTGGAGATCACCTGAACGCTGAGTTCCTGTGCCGCCATTCCGGTCGCAGCTGTATAAAGTGCGCGCATCGGTCAATCTCCCGGATCAGTTCGGCACGTCGGCGAGCTTCTCGATCGCCGATTTGTGCAGGTCGCTCTGCTGCTGCAGCAGCGAGGCGATTTGGGTGTAGGTCCGCGTGATCTCGATCATGCGGCTCATCTCGACGACGGAATTGACGTTCGACTTCTCGATGAAGCCCTGGCGGATCTGGGCCTTGGTGTCCGGCAGCGCCTGCGTGCCTTCGCCCGGCGCGTAGAGGTTGGAGCCTTCCTTCAGCAGGCGCTGGGCCTGCGCGAACGAGACGAGGCGCAGCTTGCCGCGGATCGAGTCGAGTCGGGAGGTGCCCTCGAGCACGGTGATGTTGCCGTCGGCGGCGATCGAGACGTCGTGGTCGGTCTGCTGGAAGGTGATCGGGCCGGCGGTGCCGAGCACCTGATAGCCCGAGGCGGTGACCAGCTGGCCGCGATTGTTGATCTGCAGGCTGCCTTCGCGGGTATAGCGCTCGCCACCCGGCGTCTGCACCACCAGAAAGGCATTGCCGTCGATCGCGACGTCGAGCGGGTTCTTGGTCTCTTCGGTCGGGCCCTGCGCGAAATCGTGGAAGGTCGCGCGGTCCTGCACGAAGGAGACGCGGCGGTCGGAGGAGGCGAAATTGTCCTCATGCGCGTTCGAGGACAGATATTCCTGGAACAGCGACCGGTCGGCCTTGTAGCCGTTGGTGTTCATGTTCGCGATGTTGTTGGAGACGACATCCATCTGCCGTTCCAGCACCATCTGCTTCGATAGGCCGACCAGAAGCGTATTCTGCATCGGTGGTTCTCCCCTGTGAGGTGATCCGATGCAGGTTCTCCCAAACCTTCACGCCGGACCGTCGGTAACCATTGGGTTCTCCCAAACCCTCAGGTCACGCCGTCCTCTTAGCGAAAGCCGTGCCAACTTGGAATAGTGTGTTATTTGAACGGTTTAGTTGTTTTACCGGGTGTGGCCCGGGGCGGCAGAAAGGTCTTGTTGACCATGTTTGCCCGGCAGTTTTTTCCTAGTGGATGGTAAATCCTAAGCTTCCGTTAACCATTATGACCCCAGTGTTGCCGGCATTGGGGCGCGTGTGCGCCGGCGGCATTTGTATCGCGTCTTCAGGCCAAGGCTGGGGCAAATCGCGTTCGCATCCTTCAGAGTGAAGCGAGCGGACGATGGCGGACGAGGAAAAGGCGGACAGCGGCGAGGGCGCGGCCGCACCGAAGAAGGGCAAGCTCAAGCTGATCATTGCCGTCGTCGGCTTCCTCGTCGTGCTCGGCGCGGGCGCCGGCGGCTGGTTCGTCTTCATGCGCGGCCACGGCGAGGAGCAGCACGCCGAAGCGCCGCCGCCGAAGCCGCCGAGCTTCGTCGACGTGCCGGACATGCTGGTCAACCTGGTCGGCGCGCCCGGCGAGCGCGTGCAATATCTCAAGCTGAAGCTCGTGCTCGAGGTCAAGGAAGAGAAGCAGATCGAGGCGATCAAGCCGGCGCTGCCGCGCGTCACCGACCTGTTCCAGACCTACATGCGCGAGCTGCGCCCGAGCGACCTCAACGGCTCGGCCGGCCTGTTCCGCCTCAAGGAAGAACTGACCAAGCGCGTCAACCTTGCGCTGGCACCTAACCAGGTCAACGCGGTGCTGTTCAAGGAAGTCGTGATCCAGTGACGGGGTGGATGTAAAGCCATGGCCGGCAACGACCAGATGGACCAGGACGCTATTGCGGCGCAGTGGGAAGCCTCGCTCGATTCCGAGGATCCCGCGGCGGCTGCGGCGGAAGCCGCCAAGAACGAGCTCACCGAGAACATGGCGCTGCAATGGGCCGCCATGGTCGAGGACGGCAGCCGCGACTTCGGCAGCAAGAGCACCAATGGCGAGCGCGTGCTGTCGCAGGAGGAGATCGACAATCTCCTCGGCTTCACGGTCGGCGACGTTAGCCTCGACGACCATTCCGGCATCCGCGCCATCATCGATTCCGCGATGGTGTCCTACGAGCGTCTGCCGATGCTCGAAATCGTGTTCGACCGCCTGGTGCGGTTGATGACGACCAGCTTGCGCAATTTCACCTCCGACAACGTCGAGGTCTCGCTCGACCGCATCACCTCGGTGCGCTTCGGCGACTACATGAACTCGATCCCGCTGCCGGCGGTGCTCTCGGTGTTCAAGGCGGAGGAGTGGGAGAACTTCGGGCTCGCTACCGTCGATTCCAGCCTGATCTATTCGATGATCGACGTGCTGCTCGGCGGCCGCCGCGGCCAGACCCAGCTGCGCATCGAGGGCCGGCCCTACACCACGATCGAGACCAACCTCGTCAAGCGCCTGGTCGAGGTGGTGCTGTCGGATGCCGAGCAGGCGTTCCGGCCGCTGTCGCCGGTGACCTTCACGATCGACCGGCTCGAGACCAACCCGCGCTTTGCCGCGATCAGCCGCCCGGCCAATGCCGCGATCCTGGTGCGCCTGCGCATCGACATGGAAGACCGCGGCGGCAATGTCGAATTGCTGCTGCCCTACGCCACCATTGAACCGATCCGCAACGTGCTGTTGCAGATGTTCATGGGCGAAAAGTTCGGCCGCGACCCGATCTGGGAAGGCCATTTCGCCACCGAAGTGGCGCAGGCCGAGATCTCGGTCGACGCGGTGCTCTATGAGGCCGATATCCCGCTGAAGGAGCTGATGAAGCTCAAGGTCGGCGACACGCTGCCGCTGGATATCCGCTCCGACGCGCTGGTCTCGGTGCGCTGCGGCAACGTCACCCTGACGGAAGGGCGCATGGGCCGGGTCGGCGACCGTGTCGCGATCCGCGTCACCAAGAATTTGCGTAAACCCCAAACCACCTTCGCGATGTTCGAGAAGGCGGACGAGCGGACCAAGATGATGGAGGCACCATGAGTCATGTGCTTGGACTAGCAATCGAGAGTCTGGTAGCCGTGCTGCTGATGCTGACGATCGGCTATTGCTGGCTGCTCAACAAGCGCCTGCAGCGGCTGAAGGCCGACGAGCATTCGCTGAAGGCGACGATCGCCGAACTGATCACCGCGACCGAGATCGCCGAGCGGGCGATCGGCGGGTTGAAGCACGCGGTCCGCGACGTCAACGAGAACCTCGGCAACCAGCTCGATGCGGCGACGCAGATGTCGGCGCTGCTGAAGAACCAGCTGGCGGAGGGCGACCACGTGGTGCGCCGCCTGTCCAAGATCGCGATGGCCGCGCGGCCGTCCGAGCCCGCGCATGCACCGGCACCGGCGGCTGCGCCCGCCGCGCCAGTGGCGCCGGCGCCCAGGGTCTCGGCCGCACACGCGGTTGCCGCGGCCGCTGAAGCCTTCACCGAGCGCAGGAGGGCCGGCGGCCTCGCTGCATGAAGTTGCTTCGTGACATCAGAGTGATGCCCGTGGTGCTGGTCGCGATCTTCGGCCTGATGGTGCTGAAGGTCGCCGGCCTCGTGCTCGATGGCGGTTACGTGTTTGCCGACGATACGCCGCCGGCCGGCCCGGCTGGCCCATCTTGGGCGCAACAGAATTTCAACTTCCCCGGCGCCGGCAAGGCGGTGGTGGACAGCAAGATCAAGGCCGATCCCGGCGACATCACGGGATCGGTCGAGCACAAGGACGCCAAGAAGGACGAGGCACCGAAGCCGGCCGCACCGGCCGCGGAGCCGTCCAAGCCCGATGGCGTCGTCGTCAACCTGGATGCGCCGCCGCAAGTGTCGGCATCCGAGCGCGCGATCCTGGAGCGGCTGCAGGCGCGCCGCCAGGAGCTCGAGACGCGTGCGCGCGAGGTCGAGATCCGCGAAAGCCTGCTGAAGGCCGCCGAGAAGCGCATCGAGGCCAAGGTCGAGGAGGCCAAGGCCAATGACGCCAAGACGAATGCCGATGCCGCGGCAAAGGCGGAAGCCGATGCCGCGCGCTTCAAGGGCATCGTCACCATGTACGAGAACATGAAGCCGAAGGACGCCGCGAAGGTGTTCGATCGTCTGGAAATGAACGTGCTCTACCAGATCGCCTCGCAGATCCAGCCGCGCAAGATGTCCGACATCCTCGGCCTGATGCAGCCGGAAGCCGCCGAACGGCTCACGGTCGAACTCGCCCGCCGTGCCGGCGGCGACAAGTCGGCCTCGACCGACGATCTTCCCAAGATCGAAGGCAAGATGCTCACCCCGAAGACGAATTGATGGGAGCTATCTGAGAGTCCGTCAATTGGCGGTGGCCCCCTCAGCCGTAAGCCAGGTCCGACTTAACACCGGGTTGCCTGCATCTCATCCAGATCATCGCGATGAGGGTCGCGCACATGAACGGACCGACGGGCACGAGTGCGACCGGGTAGGTAAACCCCGCCAGGACAAGCACGCCGAACCCGATCCGTAGTTCGGAGCGATTCGAGAGAAGCGAGCCATGTTCGGCCATGGGTGCGTTCATCAGAAAGATGAGCGCGAGAGCCAGTAGCGCCGTATCGTAGATCGCGAAGTAGGGAGATACGAGCAGGGTCGCGACGAGCAGGCTCGCGGCCTTGACGGCGAAGCCGACGTTGCGACGCCATATGATCAGCATCCACGTCGCGGCTGCCGCAGCGACCGCAACGTGCAATGCCATGGCCGATCCGTAGCCAAAGCCGGCAAACCGAAGCAAGCCGTAGACGCTCTGCAGCTTGTACCAAGCCAGTGTGCCGGTGAGATGGAACTGCGTCGTCGCGAAGACGGCAGCCTCACGGAACCCCTCAAAAGTGTCCCAGCCGAAGGTAAGCCCGGTGAGCAGCATGAGCACCGGTACCACCAAACTGGCTGTGATGAAGACGGTCCAGCGTCCGGTAGCTATTAGAACGAGGGGAAGCAGGACGCCATATTGCGGCTTGAAGATCAGCAGCGCGATCAGGAAGCCGCTGACGATCGGTCGCCTGTCCAGCGTCAGCAGAATCGCGCCGAGCAGCGATGCCGCGAGCAGGGAGCTTTGTCCGACAATGAAATCGTACAGGACGGCCGGCACGGCGAATGCCAGCAGCAGTACCGCGAAGCGCGGCCGGATGGCGGAAACAACGAGCGCCCAGCACAGCAGCTTTGCGGTGCTCCAGATCCAGAACGCGGTCGGAAACGGCAGCAGTGCCAGCAGTGTCGCCGCAAAGAGAAAAAACGGCGGGTAGAAAAACGGTATCGGCACCTCGTAAACGGGGAACGGAGCGTCGTTCAAGCTGGGATGTATTTGAATGATCGCTTGCCGCAACCGCGGCCAATCGTAGGCGGTGGCGGCATGGCCATCGAGAGCCATTTTCCCCGCGCTCCAAAAGCACGAAAAGTCGAGCCCGGTCGCGCCGGTACCGTCAACGACTTTCGGTAACACGCAGTACAGGGTAAAGCCCAACACGATGAGGCAGGCGATGGCCAATGCACGGTCGTATCCGCTGCGCTCCGCACGGGCGCGCACCATTCCAAATCCGTTCATGAAACTGCCAGAAACTAAGAATTGCTTGAAATGTAAGCGGTTGTATACCGCAACTGGCGGTGGCGCAAGCGAGTGGCCGATCTCCATGCGGCGTTGGGTTAATCGGCAGGAGTTCCGCGCATGCCCGGTGGATCGAAGGTTAATCCTCTCGATGCAAAGGCGGAAGCCGACGCCATCCGGAGGCGCTGCAGCGCTATCTGCTGGCCGGCAGACGCGGATGTTCGCCGTCTCCGATGGTGTGGGCTCGACGGGGTCTCCGCGAAGCCAAACGCCTATCGACGCCGAGAAGTGTACGCCGGTTATGGTAGCCTTAAACAGTAGCGTTAAGTTGCAACCGATTTGTCATTCTGGAATTGAAGTCGCTATGTCTCAAGGTGGTGTTTTGGGAATTGCCAATGCTGAAAGACATGCCATGGCTCACCGCGCCGCGCGCCCGATTATACGTGAGTGGCGTCGCAATTGTGCTGGTGCTGACCCTTGCGAGGTCGCTTTGGCTATTTTACCGCGATGGCGGCTATGGCGCGAATAATTTTCTGCTCGGCTCGGACTTCTTGACGTTCTGGGCGGCCTCGCTTCAGGTTCTGGCCGGGCATCCCGCCGAGGTTTATGTGCCCGAATTGCATCTGCTCGCGGAAACTCCATACCTGCGAGAGGGCTACGAGGCGTTCTTCTATCCGCCGACGATGCTGCTCGTGTGCCTGCCGCTCGCGCTCGCGCCGTATTTCGCCTCGCTGTTCGTGTTCATTGGTATGACGGCGGCGTCGTTCGCCGCGGTGATCTGGCGTATCTTGCGAACGCCTTGGTGCCTGGTCGCGATCCTCGCCTATGCGCCGGTCTATCTTAATGCCGTGGCGGGGCAGAACGCCTTTCTGACGGCATCGATCCTTGGCTGCGGTCTCAACATCATGGACCGCAGGCCAAAGCTCGCGGGCGTGATCCTCGGGCTGATGGTGATCAAGCCGCATTTGGCGCTGGCCGTGCCGATCGCCCTGATCGTCACAGGGCGCTGGCGCACGCTGATCTGGGCAGGCATGTCGTCGATTTCGCTCGTCGTGCTGTCCGCGCTGCTGTTCGGCCTGGATACATGGCTCAACTTCCTCGACGTCTCTCACTCGGCCCGTCAGGCTCTCGAGAACGGCGACGTCGAGTTTTCATTGCTGCAGAGCGTTTACGCGACAGCGCGCCTGCTCGGCGCCGGCGTCAACACGGCCTTTATCATTCACGGCCTCGTGGCGCTGGGCATGACGTGTGTGCTGGTCTGGATGTTGCGTCAGAAGATCAGTGCTGCGACTGAACGCTCGATCATCGTGCTCACCTGCCTTCTGATTACGCCGTTCTGCCTGTTCTACGACATGCTCATCATGGCGCTGCCGCTGGCCTGGATGCTCCGCGAGTGGTTGAAGGTCGGCTTTCCGGCCTGGTCGAAAATGGTGCTTGGCGTGACGTTTCTCGCGCCGATGGTCTTCTACCTACCTGTCCTCTATCAACTGTCGGTCGTGAAGCCGCTGCCTTTTGGTTCTCCGGTCATCATCCTGTTCTGTTGGTTGCTGGTCCGGGAGAGCATGCGGACGCGGCAAGCGGCGCATGGCGAGCGAGAGGTCGCGGCGGTCTGAGTTCGGAGCGCCTCACTCAAGGGCTGCGCGGTCGTCGACCTTCGCCGTCGTCGGCGACCCCTTGGTGTGGCCGATGACTTTCTGGAAGTCGTCGTGCCGCGCGCCGGCTGCTTTCGCCTCGGTGCAGCCGGAGGCGCGCATATCGCAATTCCAGATGTCCGAGGGAATGCCTGCCGTCTTCGCAGCGGCGCTGCCACACGTCGCCGAAGCGCGTTGTCCGAAACGGATAGCCGGTGTGGCTGAAGCGGATGTCCTCCGCCTTCGATGCGGTGGGGCTCAACACCGTCTGACGCCGCCGAAAGTCAAACCGAGACCGAAGAGTCTCCGATCGCCCCTGTGTCCCGAAGAGGGATACGAAGGCCTTTTTGCGTTTCGGCGCCAGCTCGCAGAATCAGAATCGTCGCAGGCACCATTGCTAGGCCGATGATGACGTCGGTGAGATAGTGGCCGCCTGCGGTCAGCGCCGACGCGATCATGACGATGTTCAGCGCCAAATAGGGGATGAACAGGAACGTGCCGCGTGCGGACAGGATGAGGATTAGGCCGAGCGCGGCATGGAATGAAGGGAACTGCACGATGCCTGTGACGTGGCCAAGGTCGATGATATGCATCGCGCCGGAGCGGATCGCATAGAAGTCTGGCAGGTAGTAGGCGCTCGTCAGCCGCGCGACGCCGTAATGAGCCCACGCCCCCTCTGCTGGCAGCAGCATCGAAAGTGGGATGATCAACAGTAGCGTGACCGCGAAGAGCCGACTGAACTCCCTGGCACGCTTTGCTCGTCCGGTCGCGCCAAGAGCGACCAACAGCACCAAGACTTGAATGACGATGGTGTCGTAGATCAGATCAAGAGCCCAGCCGATTGTCGGGTTCGAAATCTTCGTCCAATCGAAGAATGCAAGCCAATCGAAGCCGAGCGCGCGATCAGTCGCCGCGAGAGTGTCGTCGACGAGAGGAAAGTGGACCGAGGCGACGAGATAGCTCAGAACGATTGCGACGACGTTGAAGGCGGCGAGCCGTGCGGATGTCGCTGCAAAGGACGCCAGATGCCGGTCCGGCTTGACTGTGCTGTAGACGACGCCGAACGCAATCAGCGCTAGAAAACCCGTGCCCATGACGGGGCTGACCGATATCTGAAGCCCTGACAGACGCAGCCAGGTGGCATCGACCGCGGCAATGGCCGCGATAATGCGCCAAAGACCAGGATCGTTGATGGTTTCGGCTTGTCCGGAATCTGCTGATGTCGTCAGCGCCGATAGCGCGGGCGGCCCCATTCCAATCTCACTCGTCCAATTTGCTGGTTCTTGAAAATGGCGGCAGGCTATCACTACAACCGGAGCGCGATCAATGCCGATGGTTGCGCCGCGGTGGCGGCTTACCCACAGGATTAATTATCGATATTTGGGGGTTGAGCGGACGTCGGAGGCTCTTTGAGATTCATCCGATCCAGGCGGTTGTCGATGCGCCGATCAAAGCCGGAACCTGGGGCACACAATGCCCCGCGCACACGACAGTGGCCCCAAGTGAGATCGATGGGTTTGCGTTAACAGCTCCTTAACGCCGCCCGATCCAAGATCGGGAGGCGTGGGCGAGGGCGCTTCGCGCTTGGTATGGCTGGGGTCCCGAGAAAACGTTTCGAGATGGCGCGAACCGCTGCCGCTGGAACATGGTCGCTAGGCCGCGCCTGGGCGCGGACCGCGCGTCTGTGCCTGCTTGCCACCGCCCTTGCGCTTACAACCCTTACCTATCCGACTGCGGCGCGAGCCGAAGACCCGGTGCCGGGTGAGGCGACATTCTCTGCCGCGAACGGCTATGCCCGGCTGGTGCTGAAGTTGAAGGAGGATGTCGAGTCGGAGGTCACGACCGCCGGCTCGATCATCGTGATCCGCTTCGGGCGACCGGTCGATATCCCCGTCGAGAAGCTGCAGGATGCGGTGCCCGATTATGTCGGCGCCGCACGCCGCGATCCCGACGGCTCGGCGATCCGCCTGTCGCTGGCGCGTCGCGTCAGCATCAACACCATGACCGCCGGCGAGCGCATCTTCATCGACTTCCTGCCCGACAGCTGGACCGGCCCGCCGCCGTCGCTGCCGCAGGAGGTGATCCGCGAGCTTGCCGAGCGCGCCCGCGCCGCCGAGCGCCTGCTGCGGATGCAGCGTGCCGCCGACGCCGCCAGGAAGAAGCCGCCGGTGCGGGTTCGCGCGCTGGTGCAACCCACCTTCGTCCGCTTCGTGTTCGAAGTGCCCGACGGGGTCAGCGTCTCCTCGGTGCTGAACGAGCAGAAGTTGACGCTGTCCTTCAATTCGGTCCTGACCTTCGACCTTGCCGATGCCAAGGTCGCTGCCCCACCGAATGTCGCGTCGATCAGCGCGCGCGCCGACACGGACACCTCGGCAGTCGACGTGTCGCTGATTGGCGATGTCGACGTGCATTCGTTCCGCGACGAGAAGAACTACATCGTCGATGTCGCCTTCCAGCAGAACGAGCAGCAGCAGGCGGCAAAGCCCTCACTGAGCTCGTTGTTGCCGACGCGGGGCAAACCGAAGGCGGCCGCGGCGATCGCGCCGGTGACGTCGGAAAGCATCGCCCAGCAGGCCAAGATCGAGATCAAGCCTGAACAGTCCAAATCCGAACCGCCGAAGTCCGAGTCTGCCAAGTCCGAGTCTGCCAAGTCCGAGTCGGCCAAGTCCGAGTCGGCCAAGTCGGAACCTGCCAAGTCCGAACCGCCGCGCGCCGAGCCGCTCAAACCCGAACAAGCCACGAGCGAACAACCGGCGGCCGCGCCCGTCAAAACGGAGCAACCCCGATCGGAACTGTCCGATTCGGAGCTGCCGAAAATCGCGGCGGCACCTGCGGCCAACGCCGAGAACGCTGCTGTGCCGACCCCGCCGCACGACGGTGGTGCCGGCTCTGCGGCGGAACAGAACACGGCGCCCGTGACCGACGCACCACGGCCGGTGCCTGCTGTCGCCGCCGCGCCGGCGATGGAAGCGCCGGAGGCGGCTGCGGCGCCATCGCCGCCTGCTGCGGACGCCCGTACCGGAGGCAAACCTGCGGTCGAAGCCCAGCGCGACAGCGACGGCTTGCGCGTGACGTTCTCATTCCCCGGCGCGACGCCGGCGGCACTGTTCCGCCGCGCCGACACGGTTTGGATGGTGTTCGACACGGCTGAGGCAATCGACGTCGATCCGGTCCGCGCCAAGGCCGGCTCGCTGATATCAGATGTCAGCCGGATCGCGCTGGAGAAGGGCCAGGCGGTGCGCTTCCGCCTCAACCGGCCGCAGATGCCGTCGCTCGAAAGCGACGACCGCTCGCGCGGCGTGAGCTGGACGCTGACCTTTGCCGACCGCGTGCAGAAACCGCCATTGCCGCTCACCGTGGTGCGCAACATCTCGGAGCCCTCGCTCGCCAATGTCAGCGTACCGCTCGCCAATCCCGGCCAGCTGCACAGACTGGTCGATCCCGACGCCGGCGATACGCTCTGGGTGGTGACCGCGCCGCCGCCGACCCGCGGCATCATCAAGCGGCAGGATTTCGTCGAGCTCTCGCTACTGGAATCGATCCACGGCGTCGTGGTTCATCCGAACGCGGACGACGTCAAGGCCGAGGTCGGCGCCGACAAGGTGATGCTGGGCCGGCCGGGCGGCCTGACGCTGTCATCGGCCGACGTCGCCGCCGAGCGCGCGACCGCGGCGGTGAAGCCGCTGTTCGATCCGGACGAGTGGCGCAAGAACCAGTCGGACACGTTCCTCAAGCAGCTCGACGGCCTGATTGCGGCGACGGCGTCGGCCAATGCCGAGCAGCTGCCGCAGGCGCGGCTCGATCTCGCCGACTTCTACATGGCGCGCGGCATGTACCAGGAAGCCCATGCTGTCGCCAATCTGATCCTGTCCGAGAGCAAGCGCGGCAGCGAGACGGCGTCGGTGGTGATGGTGCACGCGGTCGCCAGCATCCTGATCGGGCACCCGGCGCAGGGCCTGAAGGATCTCGCCAATCCCGTCATCGGCAACGGTTACGATTCCCAATTGTGGAAGGGGCTCGCCTTCGCCCGCGAGGGCAAATGGGCCGAGGCGCGCGAGAAGTTCAAGAACGCCGAATTCGCGGTGGCGACGCTGCCGCCCGATTTGCAGCGCATCGTCACCATGGACTCGATGAAGGCCTCGCTCGAGGTCAAGGACTATGCCGGAGCCGCGCGGCGCAAGAGCGATCTCGACGTGGTCGGCGTTCCCGGGGAGCTGAAGCCCGCGGTTGCGGTGCTGCGCGGCCGGCTCGCCGAGGCCCTCGGCCAGGAGAAGGATGCGCTCGACGCCTATCGCTTCGCCGCCAATTCGGCCGATCGCCAGGCTGCCGCCGAAGGCAGGTTGCTGGAGACGCTGCTCAAGCAGAAGCGCGGCGAGATCGGCCGCGACGATGTGCTGAAGGAGCTCGAGCTGCTGTCGATGCTGTGGCGCGGCGACAATATCGAGCTGAAGACGCTGTATGTGCTGTCGAAGATCTACGCCGAGACGGCGCGCTATGCCGACGCCTTCGCGGTGACGCGTGCCGCGACCCGGCTACAGCCGAACGCGCCGGAATCGCGCCAGGCGCAGGATGCCGCCTCGGCCTTGTTCGTGCAGCTCTACCTCGGCCCCAAGGGCGACGAGATGTCGCCGATCGATGCGCTCGGCACCTTCTACGAATATCGCGAACTGACGCCGATCGGCCGCCGCGGCGACGAGATGATCCGCCGTCTCGCCGACCGCCTGGTCGGTGTCGATCTGCTCGACCAGGCCGCCGACCTCCTGCAATACCAGGTCGACAAGCGGCTCGAAGGCGCGGCCCGCGCCCAGGTCGCCGCGCGCCTTGCGATGGTCTATCTGATGAACCGCAAGCCCGACCGCGCCATCGCCGCGCTGCGCTCGACCCGGATCGCAGACCTTTCCGGCGAACTGCGCCAGCAGCGGCTGCTGCTCGAGGCGCGCGCGCAGAGCGACGTCGGCCGGCACGATCTCGCGCTCGACATCATCTCGAACATCACCGGCCGCGAGGCAATCCGGCTGCGTTCCGACATCTATTGGGCGTCGCGGCACTGGCGCGAGGCGTCCGAGCAGATCGAGCTCTATTATGGCGACCGCTGGCGCGACTTCACCCCGCTCAACCCGGGCGAGAAGGCCGACATCATCCGCGCCGTGGTCGGCTACGCGCTTGCCGAGGACGCCATCGGGCTGTCCCGGTTCCGCGAGAAATACGCGCCGCTGATGTCCGGCGATGCCGACAAGCTCGCCTTCGACTCGGCCAGCAAGCCGGTGGCGACGTCCAGCGCCGAATTCGCACAGATCGCGCGAATGGCCGCCAGCGTCGACACGCTCGACGGCTTCATCCGCGAGATGAAGACCCGCTTCCCCGACGCCACCGCCCGCGCGCCATTGCCCGATCCGTTCGCGACCGGATCGGTGACTGACAAGCCAAAGGTCGCGCCGGTGAGCGCGCTGCCGGCCATCAAGGGCGAGCGCCGCGCCAGCGCGGCGCAGTAGTAGCGCTCACGGCCCGGCAGACACCCACGCGGTCGAAATGATCCCGGTGGCGTCGAGCGCGATCCGCCAATGCGAGGCGCCGTTGGCGTGCCGCACACTGTAGACATCCTCGCCCTGCGCGCCGACGCCGAGGAAGCGGGTGGATTCGATCGCGCCGAGGTTGGCGAGGAAAGGCTGCAGGTGTGGCAATTGCTCGCGGGTCGCCGCGGCGAGCGCGGGGGCCAAGTCCGCATAGTCGGGCTGTCCCGATGCGACCCCCTCGATCAGGCGGCGGAGCGCGGCCTCGGTTCCTGGAGCCGGCGACTGTTTCTTCACACGCTCTGCGGTGCGATCCGCAATCTGTTTCGCGCTTGCAGCGTCAATGCGCGGCATCGGCTTGTCGCCATTTTGATGCAGGATCAGTGACGTCGCCTGACCGTCAGCCGCGATGACAAAGCTGATCTGCGCGTCGACCTCCCTGGCGAAAAACCCGGTCTGGCTCTCCGCAAAGAACGGTACGGCACGCTGCCCGGTGAGCTGTACAGCCAAGTGGTGATCCTCGCGCATCACACTGAGGACGGCTTGCTCGCTGAGCTGGTAGAAGCCGGCATAGCGGTCGAGCACCGCGGCAGCGACTGCGATCTCTTGCCGCACGACGTCCGGCGGCGATCGCGGAGCGGAAGCCGGCACATCGGCGGATCCGCCGGCGGCCTGTATCCGTGCCGCCAGCGTGTTCCAGTCGCACTGGCCGAACAGTTTGGCGATCAGCTCCAGGCTGTCGCTGTGGGTGAGGGGGATCGATTTGGCGCCGAGCGCTTCGCGCAGCGTCTGCGCCATGGCCTTGGCATCACGAAAGTCGCGCATGGGATCAACCTTTGCATCGACGAACGGAGAGCGTCAGGGGCTTGCGTTGCTGACCCGTTCGTGCGGGCAAAGGAAGCCTGAAACATGGCTTGATACCTTCACCGTCCCCGGGTGGGGTGCAAGCGGCGGGTGGTATCGACCCTGCCAAATGTTCGCCGGGGACGAGCATTTTGTCAATTGCAACTGGTTGTGATCGCACGCGTGCTCTCGACATCCTGCCGTCAAATCGGCAACCATGGCGTCCGTTGCACAGCGCCGGGAGGACGTCGTTACATGAGCAAGCCGATCAAGACCGAAGCCGAACTGATCGCGATGGCGCGGGCAGAGCTGAAGGCCCATGCCGACTGCCCCGACGGCATCGACATCTCCGTGCTGCGCGACGGCGACAGCTGGGAGTTTCGCGCCAGCGCCGATGACGCCACGGTGGCGAGGCCCGGCTATCCCGAATGCGTCGCGATGCTGGTGCAGATCGGCGACCATCTCAGCAAGCAGTATGACGTGAAGGAGTAACGGCGACCGCGAAGCGGGGGGATCGATGGACCGCATCGACGCAATGAAAGTCTTCGTTGCGGCGGTCGACGAGGGCAGCCTCGCCGGTGCCGGGCGGAAACTGCGGCGATCGCCGGCGGCGGTCAGCCGGGCGATCGCTTTCCTTGAGCATCATGTCGGAGCCGAGCTGCTACATCGCACGACACGCTCGCTGAAGCTGAGCGACGCCGGCCAGCGCTATGCGGCGGCGTGCCGGCGCATTCTGACCGAGCTCGAGGAGGCCGATATCTCGGCGGGCGGCGAGCGGTCGGTGCCGCGCGGCACGCTGACCGTCACCGCGCCCGTCGTGGTCGGCGAGGATTTGCTGCGGCCGGTGCTCGATGCCTTCATGACGGACTATCCGGCGGTGTTGGTGCGGCTCGTGATGCTCGATCGCACCGTCAATCTGATCGACGAGGGGATCGACGTCGCGCTGCGTATCGCCCATCTCGCCGATTCCAGTTTCATCGCGATCAAGCTCGGCGAGGTGCGCCGCGTGGTCGCAGCATCGCCCGGATATCTCGCGCAGCATCCGCTGATCACCGAGCCGGCTGATCTGGCGAAGCACCAGATCATCGCCATGACGCATTTCGGGCTCGACTCCTGGAGCTTCCCGCCGGCCGCGAAGTCGAAGATCGCGCGCGCGGTCCAGTTCACGCCGCGGCTGGTCGTCAACACCGCGCGCGCGGCGGTGGCCTCCGCCAGCGAAGGACACGGCATCACCCGGCTGTTCTCGTATCACATCGCCGAGGAAATCCGTGACGGGCGGTTGCAGATCCTGCTCGCCGGCGACGAGCATCCGCCGCTGCCGGTGCATCTTTTGGCGCCGCAGGGTCGCTTCGACGTGCCCAAGGTGCGCGCCTTCGTCGATTTCGCGACGCCGCGGCTGAAAGGCTATTTCGAGCGGCTGTCGCGCGAGGCCAGCAGGGCTGGCGCCATTCGTTCGCGTCGCGGAAGAGTGTCTGCCGAATAGCGGGCATTCGCGCGGAAGGCGGATGTAAATAGCTTGCTCTCCATCGAAGCGGCGCTGGGTCGCTTCAGCAACAGATGGAGAGAGATCATGGGTACAGAGCAGAAGGTTGCCATCATCACCGGTGCGTCGCAGGGCCTCGGCGAGGCCATCGTCAAGGGCTATCGCGACCGCAACTGGCGCGTCGTCGCCAATTCCCGCAGCATCAAGCCGTCGACCGACAGCGACGTTCTGACCGTCACAGGCGACATCGGCGATCCCGAAGTTGCCGACCGCATCGTCAAGCAGGCGCTCGGGCGCTTCGGCCGCATCGACACGCTGGTCAACAATGCCGGCATCTTCCTTGCCAAGCCGTTCACCGACTACACCGACCAGGACTACGCGCAGGTGCTCGCGACCAATCTCAACGGCTTCTTCTACATCACCCGGCGCGCCGCCAGGGAGATGGAGAAGCAGGGCTCCGGACATATCGTGCAGATCACGACCAGCCTCGTCGATCACGCCAATAGCAACGTGCCCTCGGTGCTGGCCTCGCTGACCAAGGGCGGCCTGAACGCCGCGACCAAGTCGCTCGCCATCGAATATGCCGCCAAGGGCATCCGCGTGAACGCGGTCTCTCCCGGTGTGATCAGGACACCGATGCACGCGCCGGCGACGCACGACTTCCTCGCCAAGCAGCATCCGGTAGGACGCATGGGTGAAGCCAAGGATATCGTCGACGCCGTGCTGTTCCTGGAAGGCGCGGGCTTCGTCACCGGCGAGATCCTGCATGTCGACGGCGGCCAGAGCGCCGGTCATTAACGAGCACGATCCGGAGAGTGCCATGCCTATCGTCACCATCCAGGTCACGCGTGAGGGGACGGCGCCGGGGGCGTCGTCCACCACGCCGGAGCAGAAGGCTGCATTGATCAAGGGCGCCAGCGAGCTGCTGCGCGACGTGCTTGGCAAGCCGATGGAGTCGACCTTCGTCATCATCGAAGAAGTCGATACCGATAATTGGGGCTGGGGCGGACTGCCCGCGCTGGACTATCGCAAGAAGCTCGCTGCACCTGCGGCGTCCAAATCTTCCCGCTGAAGGCTTTCCCCAAACCGAATGTGCATCTCTCCCGATCGGGAGAGGTGCGCCGTGATCGCTGTGAGCGATTGCTGCGATCGCAACTAATCATTTTTCATGAACGGCCGGAGGGCCTACTGCGATGTCCATGTCAGCCAATGTCGATCACCACCGGCGCCATCACGCCGAGCCGCGCCGCGATGCCGGCGAGCCGCTGTGGCTGTCCGCGGCCGCGGGGCTCTGCGCCTCGCTGGTCGGGCTCGGACTGGCGCGCTTCGCCTACACGCCGCTGATCCCGGCTTTGATCGCGGCAAAGTGGTTCACGCCGGCGGAAGCGGTCTATCTCGGTGCCGCCAACCTTGCCGGCTATCTCGCCGGCGCGCTGCTCGCCCGCGATCTCGGCGCGCGGATCGGCTTGGTATGGGCGCTGCGCGGCATGATGGTGCTGGCCGCCATCACCTGCTTTGCCTGCGCGGTGCCGATCTCCTTCGTGTGGTTCTTCGGCTTCCGCTTTCTCGCAGGCGTCAGCGGCGGCGTGATCATGGTGCTGGCGGCAACGGCAATCCTGCCGCATACCGCGCCGAGCAAGCGCGGCCTGATCGGCGGCGTGATCTTCGCCGGTGTTGGCCTCGGCGTCGCCGCATCCGGAACACTGGTGCCGCTGTTGCTGCAACAGGGCGTCAAGCAGGCCTGGTACGGTCTTGGCGTGTTGTCGGCGGTGCTGACACTGATCAGCTGGAGGGCGTGGCCCGCCGAAACTCCTGCCGCACGTGGCGTGGTCGAGCAGCCCGTCGCGTCGCATGGCCTGCGCTCGCCGCTGGTGATCGCGCTCTGCCTGGAATACGGCCTCAACGCGCTGGCGCTGGTGCCGCACATGGTGTTCCTGGTCGATTTCGTCGCCCGCGGGCTTGGGCAGGGGATCGCGGCGGGATCGCATTACTGGGTGCTGTACGGCATTGGCGCCGTGGTCGGACCGTTGCTCACGGGACACCTCGCCGATCGCGCCGGCTTCGCCGCGGCGCTGCGCGCGGCGTTCCTGATCGAGGCCGTTGCGGTTGCGCTGCCCGCCGTGACGACATCGCCTGCCGCGCTGATCGTGTCGAGCCTGATTGTCGGCGGCTTCACGCCCGGCATCGTCCCGCTGGTGATCGGCCGCATCCACGAGCTGATCCCGCATTCCGCGGCGAGCCAGCGTTCAGCCTGGGCGCAGGCCACTACGACCTTCGCGCTGTTCCAGGCGGCGGCCGCCTACGGCCTGTCCTGGCTGTTCGCGCGCAGCGGCGGCGACTATGCGCTGCTGTTCGTGATCGGCGCGGCCGGAGTGGCCGTCGCGTTGGCGATCGAACTGTTCGGCGTCGTCGGACTGCGGCACAAGTCCAGCTAACCGCGTAGCGCTTTGGTCAAGACCGCGACGAGGCGATCGACATCGGCCTCGTCGTTGAAAACGTGCGGCGAGATCCGCATCCGGCCGAGCCGCAGCGCGACATGGATGTTCTCTGCGGCGAGCCGCGCGATCAGCTCCTTCGGGATGCCGCTGGCCATGCCGAGGCTCAGGATGTGCGGCGCACGTAGGTCGCGCGCCAGCAGATCGAGCTTGAGATCACGCACGCCGTCGGCAATCCGCTCGTTGAGCATCGCGAGCCGCGCGCTGACGGCAGCGGCGCCCCATTCCGCCATCATCTCCATGCCGATCGAGGCCATCTCCAGCGTGATGAAATGATCGCGCTCGCCCATGTCGTAACGCGTGGCGTTGTCGACATAGCCGAGATCGCTGAAATAGACCGGGTTCTCGGAGTTGACGTTGCGGCGGCCGCTGGAGGTCTGCTCCAGCGGCACGCCGTTCTGGTGGCGTTTTGCAATGTAGAGGAAGGCACGGCCGTAGGGGCCGATCAGCCATTTGTAGGTCGGAAACATCACGGCGTCGGGGTCGAGCCTCGTCACGTCCATCGCCACGACACCCGCGCTCTGCGTGGTGTCGATGACGAACATCGCGCCGTGCCGCCGCAGCGCGGCCTGCACCTTGTCGACGTCGATCATGCCGCCGTCCGACCAGTGCACCGAGGAGATCGAGGCGAGGCCGACCGGCTGCGCGCCTGGCCGCTCGATCGTTGCAAGCACTGCCGATGTCCAGTCGCCGTCGGCGGGCTGGCGTACGGTGTCGACGACGAAGCCCTGCGCCTCGGCGCGGGCGTGCCATTCGAGGACCGGCGAGGAATGGTCATTCTCCAGCACGATGACGCGTGAGCCGCGCGGAATGCTCAGCGCCTTTGCCAGCGTCGCGACGCCGTAGCTGATCGCGGGGATCAGCGCGACATCGTCGGGCGCGGCCTTGATCAGGCGGGCCGCCGCGCTACGGGCGCGCTCATGCTGGAGGCCGGCGAAGCCGGGATCGATGGTCCAGGGCTGGCCCTTGCGTCCGACCGCCGCGCGGCCGGCGTCGAGCGTCTTCAGCGGCAGCGGGCTGTAGGACGCCGAATTCAGGTAGCAGACCTCGTGTGGAATCTCGAACAGATGGCGCTGGGAGGGAAGCATGTCGTCTCGTGGCTGGAATTTGCGGATCATGACGTGACGCGGAAGAGCGCGCGCTCAGCCGTCATACTGGTCCGGCCCCATCGCCCAAGGCGCCTGGTCATGGCCGTTGGCGAAGGTGCGGTTCGTCTGCGCCGGATTGCGATTGACCAGCGGCCGCAGAAACATCGGATGCGTGGCGCTGCGCACCTCGTGCTCGACGGTGAACAGATGTCGGCCGTCGGCCGGATCGACGATATCGCAGAAGCGGTACTGGTATTGATTGTCTTCGCGGGAGACCAGATTGCGTTCGCGCAGTCGCTGGTAGGGGCCCGAAAAGTCCGTGATGTAGATCTGGATGTGATGGCCGTCGAATTCGCCCTGCGCCGCGGCGCTCTCGCGGAATTGCAGATACTGATCCTTGCCGACCTTTGCGCGCGCGACGACGCCGTCGCCGTTCACGACGCTGGCGGGGATGCCCATGATCTCAGGATAGAACCTGCAGATCGCCTCAGCCGTGCCGCGCGGCACCTCGAACTCGACATAGGGTATGCCAAGCGCGATGCGCCCGAACCGGCCGGCGTCCGGTTCGAAGCAGCGCAGGCGGTTGCCCCAGGGGCAGATGGCCTCGACGTGATCATTGCGCTCGCGATAGCTGAACGCGGTGCCCTCGAGCTTGGGCGCGACCGCGGCGAGCCGCTGCAGCAGGGCCTGCCGCCCGGCGATCACGATGCCGGTGTGGCCGCGCAGCACCTGCTGGCGGCCGCTCGGCAGGTGAAACTGGCTGCGGCCGACATTCACCCACATGTTGCTGTCGGAGACCATCAGATAGGGATCGCGGGTCAGCCCGATGCCGGCGACGTAGAACAGCGTGGCGAGGCGGTGGTCCGGCACCTGCACGTTGACATGTTCGAGATGGATGGCGTTGCCGAGATCTTCTGCGGCGCGGTCGAATGGCTGCTGCACGGCGCGGCTCCCTGGATGCGGTGCCGCGCATGATAGTGCAACGGTGTGGCCGATCCAGCTGACGGGCCATGAATGTTTCGCAGGGCGCTACCCCCCGTAACTCTGCACCAGGCTGCCGGCGACCAGGGCCCAGCCGTCGACCAGCACGAAGAAGATCAGCTTGAACGGCAGCGAGACCACCACCGGCGGCAGCATCATCATGCCCATCGACATCAGAACCGAGGCGACCACGAGGTCGATGATCAAAAACGGCAGGAACAGCAGGAAGCCGATCTCGAAGGCGCGTTTCAGCTCGGAGATCATGAAGGCCGGCACCAGGATGCGCAGCGACATCTCCTCCGGCGTCGCCGGCGGCGGCTCGCCCGAGAGGTCCATGAACAGCTTCAAATCCTTCTCGCGGACGTTCTTCTGCATGAAGCCGCGCAAGGGGACCGAGGCGCGCTGCAACGCGTCCTCAACGCCGATCTGGTTGGCGACCAGCGGCTTGATGCCGTCGTCATAGGATTTCTGCAGCACCGGGCCCATCACGAAGGCGGTGAGGAACATCGCAAGCGCGATCATCACCGAGTTCGGCGGCGCGGTGGCGGTGCCGAGCGCGGTGCGCAGCAGCGAGAGCACGACCACGATGCGCGTGAACGACGTCATCATGATCAGGATCGACGGCGCGATCGACAGCACCGTGAGCAGCGCAATCAGCTGGATCGCGCGCTCGGTCACGCCGCCATTGCCGCCGCCGAGATTGATGCTGATATCCTGCGCCATCGCCGGATCAGCGAGGGATCCGGCGGCGATCAGGACAGCGATGAAAAAAACTCTACGCGGGACTGCCCCTGGCCTCACGAAGGATTCTTCGGTCGGCCGAGCAGCGAGGCCATCTCGTCCTCGAGATTTTCGAACCCGCTCTTCTGTCCGTTGGCGGGCGGGGCAGGCGGCTCGCTGCGCTGCGGGCGCGCCGGCGGCGCCTCGGGCGCAACCGGCGGCGCGACGGTCTCGCCGGCGCCGGTCGGGCGGCGCAGCGCCGCTTCGAGCCGTTGCGCCATCTCGGCGAGATTGGCGTCGGCGTTCGATGGAGGCGGCGGAGCCGGAGGCGTCTGCGTTGCAGCCGGCGGCGGTCCCTGGGGAGGCGGTGGCGGCGGCGTCACGGCGCGCTCGGTTGTGCGCAGCGGTGGCGGCGCCTTCGGCGGCTCGGCGGCGCGCGGCGGACGCGGGACGACCGGCTCGGAGCGCGGCGGCAGGCGTGGCGGCATCGGATCGGGCCGCGGTTCGCCGCGTTCGGGCGTGAAGCCCGCGAGCGGATCGCTGCGACGCTCGGCGATCGGCGGCGGGGGCCGGCGCAGCTCGTCGGCGAAGGAGGGCCGCGTCTGACGCGGCGGCAGCTCCGGCTCGGGAAGGTCGAAATTGTCGGAGCGGGCGGCTTCGCTCTCGTTCCAGGCTGCATCCGGAAGCGGCGCCACGCGCGGCGGCGCGGCATCGGCTGCGACTGCGGGGCGGGTCGACATTTGATCGCGCGCGGGCATCGCGCGGACGATATTCGGCTCGACGACGATATCGGTGGGGCCGCCGATCATCAGGAGATGCTCGATATTGTCGCGGCGGACCAGCACCAGGCGGCGCCGCCCGTCAACGGCGGCAGCGTCGATCACCGCCAGGCGCGGCATGCGTCCGCGGTTGGCGTTGGCCCCGAGGCGGTTTCCGGCGAAGCGGCGGACGAGCCATGCGGTCACGCCGATCAGCGCCAGCACGACAACGAATGCCAAGACGAATGTAATGACCTGCATATTGGAGTCCCCGGCCATCTTGGCCTTCCTCAGCTTTCGCCATCAACGGGCGCGGATTGATAGGTGCGGTTTGCGCAGCGAATCGCGCCCGAGATTCGCCTTATTTCTTAATTCCCAGCGGCTTGCAGCCCACTGTTCTATTAATAAACCAAGAATCGCTTGTCCCAAAACGACTTCTCAGTGCCCCACACTGTCTTGGTTTGTGCTGGTTAACGCAGCATTCGTGGCGAAAATGCGCTCGCAGGCCGCAGTTGCGGCGTTCTCCACGGATCCGTCCGGCATTTTAACCAACCGTTAACCATACACCGGGCAAATTCTGCCTACCTCGGAAGAGCCCTGAGGTTAACGGAGCCGCGGCGATGGCCATGAACGATCTCCCGATCCTGTCGGCGTTGCGCACCAAGATGCAGTGGCACCAGGAGCGCCAGCGGGTGCTCGCCGAGAACATTTCCAATTCCGACACGCCGAACTTCCGGCCGCGGGACCTGGTCGAGCCGAAGTTCGACCGGGCCGGCGCCACGGTTGGCGGCGGCGTGGGGACGCTGCCGATGATGCAGACCAGCGCTACCCACATGGCGGCGTCCGGCGCGCCCGACAGCTTCGACAACGATCGCGGCAAGAGCGGGTTCCAGACCCGTCCGGCCGGCAACGCGGTCAATCTCGAGGAGCAGATGCTGAAAGTGTCGGCCAATCAGATGGACTATGCGGCCGTCACCTCGCTCTACAGCCGCAGCCTGCATCTGCTGAAGACTGCGATCGGCAAGGGCTAGAGCAAGGGTTTGCCCGCCTGACGGCGGCAGGAGGATCCCATGGCAGATGGAACAAGCGATTTCGCCCGCTCGATGAGCATCGCGACCTCAGGCCTGCGGGCGCAGGCGGGGCGCATGCGGGTGATCTCGGAAAATATCGCCAATGCCGATTCGACGGCGCAGACCGCGGGCGGCGATCCCTACCGCCGCAAGGTGCCGACCTTCTCCTCCACGCTCGATCGCACGCTCGACGCCCAGGTCGTGGCGCTGGGCCGGATCCGCCCCGACCAGTCTTCGTTCCGGGTCAAGCACGAGCCGGGCAATCCGGCGGCGGACGCCTCGGGCAACGTCAAATATCCGAACGTCAATGCGATGGTCGAAATGACCGACATGCGCGACGCCCAGCGCTCCTACGAGGCCAACCTCAACATCATCAGCGCGACGCGGCGGATGATCCAGCGCACGCTCGACATCCTCAAGTCCTGACGCAACAAGAACAGGGAACGTAAATCATGGCTTCACCGACAGTCGCCGCCAACGCCTACGCCAATCTCGCCAAGATGATGGAGCGCGGCGGCGCCGAGAAGGCCGGGCAGGCCGTCGCCGGCCCATCCTTCAGCGCGCTGCTGAGGGACTCCGTCGGCAGCGTCCTGGAGGCGGGCAAGAAGTCCGACGCGCAGACCATGGCGATGACCTCGGGCAAGGCGAACGTGATGGATGTGGTGACGGCGGTCGCCGACACCGACGTTGCGGTGTCGACGCTGGTCTCGGTGCGCGACCGCGTGATCCAGGCCTATGAAGACATCATGAAGATGCCGATCTGACGTCGCTTGCGACGTCATCCCGGGGCGATGCGCAGCATCGAGCCTCAGATGTGCAATTGCACATCAAAGATCTCGAGGTTCCGGGTTCGATGCTTTGCATCGCCCCCGGAACGACCGTGCAAACAACTAAGAGCGAGAACTCAACAATGACCGGCCCCGAAACCCTCGACGTGGCGCGCGATGCGATCTGGACCATCGTGGTGGTGTCGTCGCCCCTTATGGTGGTCGGCCTCGTGGTCGGCGTCGTGGTGTCGCTGTTCCAGGCGCTGACGCAGATCCAGGAACAGACCCTGATTTTTGTGCCGAAGATCCTCGCGATCTTCGTCACATTGCTGCTGGCGCTGCCGTTCATGGCGGACTCGCTCTCCAGCCACATGATGCGGATTTCGTCGCGAATCATCGGCGGTTGATGCACTAATGCCGCGGTCATGCGCATCGATGTCTCCCTGCTGCCGGCGCTGGCCGCGATCTTCGTGCTGGTCTTCGCGCGCGTGGGCGCGATGGTGATGCTGCTGCCCGGTTTCGGCGAGAGCAACATCCCGGCGCGGGTCAAACTGTCGATCGCGCTGTTGCTGACGCTGATCATCCTTCCCCTGCATCGCAACGCCTATCATGTCGACCTGACGTCGATCTCCTCGCTCGGCGTCCTGATGGTGCATGAGCTCATCATCGGCATCGTGCTCGGCGCGACTGCGCGGGTGACGCTGTCGGCGCTCAACGTCGCGGGCTCCGTGATAGCGCAGCAGCTCGGCCTCGGTTTCGTCACCGCGGTCGATCCGACCCAGGGGCAGCAGGGCCAGATCATCGGCAACTTCCTCACTATCCTCGGCCTCACGCTGCTGTTTGCGACCGACAGCCACTATCTCGTCATTGCGGCGCTGAGCGAGAGCTACCGCATCTTCTCGCCGGGCGAGATCATGCCGACCGGCGATGTCGCCGCGCTTGCGACCTCAGCCTTCTCCGCCGCCTTCAAGATCGGCCTGCAGCTGTCCGCGCCGTTCCTGGTGTTTGGCCTGGTCTTCAACATCGGGCTTGGCGTGCTGGCGCGGCTGATGCCGCAGATGCAGGTCTATTTCGTCGGCGTGCCGCTCTCGATCATGGTCGGGTTCCTGATCTTCGGCGTCGTGCTCGCCGCGATGATGAACACCTATCTCGACTATTTCCTCGGCGTCATGCGCCAGCTCGCTCCGATGAATTAGGGGGAGAAGCAGTGGCGGACGATACCGAAGACAAAACAGAAGACCCTACGCAAAAACGTCTCGATGAAGCCCTCGAGAAAGGTGACGTTGCCAAGAGCCAGGAGGTCAATACCTGGTTCGTGATCGCCGGCGGCACCTTGGTGCTGTCGACCTTCTCGGGCTCGATCGGCAGCGGCATCTTGATGCCGCTGCGCAACCTGATCGCCAATTCATGGATGATCCGCACCGACGGCGCCGGCCTGCTGGCGCTGACACAGTCGCTCGGCTACGCGGTGGTCGCCGCGATCGGCGTGCCGTTCCTGTTGCTGGCGCTGGCCGCGATCGCGGGCAACATGGTGCAGCATCAGCTGGTGTGGTCGGGCGAGCAGCTGAAGCCGAAATTCTCCAAGATCTCGCCGGCTGCCGGCTTCAAGCGGCTGTTCGGCAAGCAGGCGGTGGCGAATTTCCTGAAGGGCCTGTTCAAGCTGATCGCGCTCGGCGCCGTGATGGTCGCGGTGCTGTGGCCCGACCGGATGCGGATGGAATCCTTCCTGCGGGTCGATCCGGCCGAGCTGCTGCCCGCCATTACCGGCATGACGGTGCACCTGTTGGCGGCGGTGGTGGCCATCCTCGCTGCGGTTGCGATCGCCGACTACTTCTTCCAGTACCGGACCTGGTACGAGCGTCACAAGATGTCGCTGCAGGAGATGAAGGAGGAGTTCAAGCAGTCGGAAGGCGACCCGCACGTCAAGGGCCGGATCAAGCAATTGCGGGTCCAGCGCGCCAAGAAGCGCATGATGGCCCAGGTTCCGAAGGCCTCTGTGATCATCACCAACCCGACCCACTATTCGGTGGCGCTGGCTTACGACCGCAGCATGTCGGCGCCGATCTGCGTCGCCAAGGGCGTCGACAATCTTGCCTTCAAGATCCGGGAGATCGCCAAGGAGCACGACATTCCGATCGTGGAGAACGTGCCGCTGGCTCGGGCGCTCTATGCGACGGTCGAGCTCGACCGGGAGATCCCGGTCGAGCACTATCACGCGGTTGCCGAAATCATCGGCTACGTGATGCGGCTGAGGCGCGGCCTGTCCGGCCTGCGGCAGTAAGGGGCGGAAAACCCGCTTGAAATGCGCGTAACTTGCGAAATTGCCGCCTGTTGGACTTGCGTTTTCGGGTCCGATTCAGGCACTCAGGGGCGAGGTGGCCGGCCGGTCGCCTTCGTGATGCAGACGAGCCATGTCTCTCCAGATGACCGCCGATAGCAACGATCCTTCCGTGACCGAGCCTTTCGTGGCCCACGGGCCAGCGCGGCGGAACGGCAGCATCCTGCTGGTGGTCCTGATCGCCGCCGGCATCGTCGCGGTGGCGGTCTGGCTGATGACCATCGGCCGCACCGAGGCGCAGCCCTATATTCTCGGCGTGCTGGCGCTGCTCGCCACCGTCGGGCTGTTCAACCTGTTCGCCCTTGCCGCCGGCATCATCCGCTTCTCCGACCGCGCCACCGATGATCCGGTGATGGCGCGGATCGCCGACCAGGCCCAGGAAGGGCTCGTCGTCACCGACTCCCGCGGCCACGTGGTCTATTCCAACGCCGCCTATCTCACGCTGACCGGCGCGGCCGGGCCGCAGGACGTCCGTCCGGTCGAGCGGGTCTTCATCGGTAACCCCGACGTCTCCGAGGCCGTGTTCCGCCTCTTGAAGGCCGCCCGCGAGGGCAAGCGGCAGCAGGAGGAGGTCCGCCTCGCCGGCCACGAGGCCGGCCAGGGCCGCTGGCTGCGCCTGCGGGTACGCCCGCTCGGCGAGGGCAAGCGCGATGCGAAATATGCGGTTTGGTCGATCGCCGACGTCACCCGCGACCGCGAGCGCCAGGAAGACGTGTTCCAGGAGCTGCGGCACGCGATCGAATATCTCGATCACGCGCCATGCGGCTTCTTCTCGGTCAATCCGGCCGGCGAGATCGCCTATGTCAACGCCACGCTGGCCAATTGGCTGGACTACGATCTGGCCGAGATCGGCTCGGGGGGCCTGAAACTGACCGACATCGTCTCGGGCGACGGCGCGGCGCTGTTGACCTCGATTGCGGCGGTGCCGGGCGAGGTCAAGACCGAGGTGTTCGACATCGACCTGCGGATGCGCGGCGGCAAGACCGTGCCGGTGCGGCTCTATCACAAGCTCGCCTTCGGCGCCGACGGCGCGGCGGGCGCCTCGCGCACCCTGGTGATCAGCCGCGCCCGCGACGAGCATTCCGATCCGGAGCGCGCCGCCGAGGTGCGCTTCATGCGCTTCTTCGACCATACGCCGATGGCGATCGCGACCGTCGATCGCGGCGGCAATGTGGTCGGTGCCAATGCGCGCTATGCCAAGCTGGCGCAGGGCCTGAACGGCGACGGCGGCGCCGCCAAGTCGATCTTCCGCGCCGTCAATCCGCGCGACCGCGGCCTGCTGATCGCCGCGATCAACCAGGCGGCCGAGGGCCAGGGCGACATCGCGCCGGTCGAGGTGATGCTCGACGGGCCCAAGGAGCGCTTTGCCCAGTTCTTCGTCACCACCGTCGAGAAGGACGAGCGCGACGCCGAGACCGCGATCGTCTACATGCTCGAGACCACGGAGCGGCGCGCGCTGGAAAACCAGATCAACCAGTCGCAGAAGATGGAGATGGTCGGCCAGCTCGCCGGCGGCATCGCGCACGACTTCAACAACGTGCTGTCGGCCATCATGATGGCCAACGACTTCCTGCTGAACGCGCACAAGCCGACCGACCCGTCGTTCCAGGACATCATGCAGATCAAGCAGAACGCCACCCGCGCCGCGACGCTGGTGCGGCAGCTGCTTGCATTCTCGCGCCGCCAGACGCTGCGGCCACAGGTGCTCGATCTCGGCGATGCATTGAGCGACCTCACCATGCTGCTGCGCCGGCTGATCGGCGAGAAGGTCAAGCTCGACCTCGTGCATGGCCGCGACCTGTGGCCGGTGAAGGTCGACGTCTCGCAGTTCGAGCAGGTGGTGGTCAATCTCGCGGTCAACGCGCGCGATGCGATGCCCGACGGCGGCAAGCTGATCATCCGCACCGCCAATGTGCCGACCGAGGAGGCCGCCCAGCTCGCCAACAAGGGCATGCCGGCGGCGGACTATGTGAAGATCGAGATCGCCGACACCGGCACCGGCATTCCGGCCGAGATCATCGACAAGATCTTCGAGCCGTTCTTCTCGACCAAGGAAGTCGGCAAGGGAACCGGCCTCGGCCTGTCCACGGTCTACGGCATCGTCAAGCAGACCGGCGGCTTCGTCTATGTCGATTCCGTGCCGGGCGGCGGCACCACGTTCCGGATCTATCTGCCGCGGCATCGCCAGCAGCAGGAGGTCGCACCGGAGGCCCAGGCCGGCAACGGTGCGGCCACGGAAACCGCCGCCGCCACCGAAGCCGCCAAGCCGAAGCCGGATCTGACCGGGCAGGGCACCATCCTGCTGGTCGAGGACGAGGACGGTCTGCGCTCGCTCAATGCGCGCGGCCTGCGTTCGCGCGGCTACAGCGTGATCGAGGCGGCGAACGGCGTCGAGGCGCTGGAGGCGTTCGAGGAGAAGAACGGCGCCGTCGATCTCGTCGTCTCCGACGTCGTGATGCCGGAGATGGACGGCCCGACGCTGCTGAAGGAAATGCGCAGCCGCAACGCGGAGCTGAAGATCATCTTCGTCTCAGGCTATGCCGAGGACGCATTCGAGAAGAGTCTGCCGGAGAACCAGCAGTTCGCGTTTCTGCCGAAGCCCTTCACGCTGACCCAACTGGTCGCCGCGGTGAAGGAAACCATGACTGCGAACTAGCCGGTTGCCGCGGCAACCGGCCTTACTTCTCGCAAGTGCGAGGTGAAATTCCGCGGTAACTGCGGTTGAAACCGGGCCTCATCCCGCGGTAGGACGCGCCGTCGCATCCACAAGGACCATAGTGTCACATCTCCGCGACCGAGGGCCGCAGCCGCGGTTCCCGTTTCCCGCTTCACTTTTAACCGGCCCTGCCCATCTTAGGGGCGTTTCCCCATGCCGGGGAATCCTTTGAGGAAACCAACATGAATTTCTCGCAACGCACGCGTGGAATTGTTCGGGCGATCGCCGTCGCGATGGCGCTGGCGCTGCCCGTGATGATGACCGTTTCGGCGGCCGACGCCCGCGTTGGCGGCGGCGGCTCGCGCGGCTCGCGGACATTCTCCGCGCCGCCCTCGACCAACACGGCGCCGGGCTCGGTTGCGCCGATGAACCGCACCTTCAGCCAGCCTGGTAGCCCGAACATGGGCTCGCCGGCGGCGGCGAATTCCGGCGGCCTGTTCGGTCGCGGCGGAATGGGCCGCGGCCTGCTCGGCGGCCTCGCTGCGGGCTTCCTTGGCGCCGGCCTGTTCGGCATGCTGTTCGGCGGCGGGCTGTTTTCGGGTCTCGGCGGCCTGTCGTCGATGCTCGGCCTCTTGCTGCAGATCGGTCTGATCGTGCTCGTGGTTCGCCTTGCGATGTCGTGGTGGCAGCGCCGCAACACGCCGGCGGCCGCCTATGCTGGTGGCCCCGACGTCGGCCCCGGTCCGCAGGCGAATGCCCGCTCGGGCTTCGGCTTCGGGCTCGGCGGCGGATCGAATGCGCCGGTCGAGATCGCGCCTGGCGACTATGAGACGTTCGAACGGCTGCTCGGCGACATCCAGACCGCGTGGTCGAACGAGGACATCGCGAAGCTGCACACGCTCGCGACGCCGGAGATGGTGTCGTACTTCTCGAAGGATCTCGAGGAGAACAAGGCGCGCAACGTCACCAACAAGGTGACCAATGTGAAGCTGCTGCAGGGCGATCTGGCGGAAGCCTGGCGCGAAGGCGACAGCGAGTATGCGACGGTCGCGATGCGCTACTCGCTGGTCGACACCGTGCTCGAGCGCGGCACCGGCCGTCAGGTCGGCGGCGGCACGCAGCCGGAGGAGGTCACTGAGGTCTGGACCTTCGTGCGCCAGCGCGGCGGCAATTGGGAACTTTCGGCGATCCAGCAGACCAACTGATCGGTTGCCGGAGATGACAGATACAAGGCGCCGCGGCCTGGTCCGCGGCGCCTTTGTTTTGTGCCTTCATTCACCTGTCGCGGCGCCGGAATATCCGGAGGGCCTGCGGGTTGATCTCAGCGGACCATAACAACCATCGGGAGGATTGAGATGAAGATCGTTGCGCAGATCGCGGTTCCGGCCTGTCTTGCGTTCGTCGTCGTGGCCGCGCCGCCGGCGGCGGCGCAGACCGCCGACACCAGCTTCTTCCTGACCAGCAACGGCATCGGCAACGGCGGCAATCTCGGCGGGCTCGCCGGCGCTGACAATCATTGCCAGACGTTGGCGCAGGCCGCCGGCTTCGGTGCGCCGAAGACCTGGCGCGCCTATCTCTCGACCCAGGCGGCCGACGGCAAGGCAGCGGAGAATGCGCGCGATCGTATCGGCAAGGGACCGTGGAAGAATGTAAAGGGCGTCGTGGTCGCCAAGGACGTCGCCGACCTGCACAGCGCCGGCAACAATCTCACCAAGCAGACCGCCCTGTCCGAGAAGGGCGAGGTCGTCAACGGTGCCGGCGACACGCCGAACCGCCACGACGTGCTGACGGGGTCGCAAGCAGACGGTACGGCATTTGCGGCCGGCGAGGACCGCACCTGCAAGAACTGGACAAGCAGCACACAAGGCGCCGCCATGCTCGGGCATTTCGACCGCAAGGGCCTGCGCGACGACGAGCCGTCAAAATCCTGGAACACGTCGCATCCCTCGCGCGGTCCCGACGGCGGCTGCTCGCAGGCTGACCTGAAGAGCACCGGCGGCGACGGCCTGCTGTACTGCTTCGCGGCGAACTGAGGGAGCGCATCTGCTTCGTCATTGCGAGCGCAGCGAAGCGATCCATCCTGCCGTAGGCGCGAAGCGATGGACTGCTTCGTCGCCTCGCTCCTCGCAATGACGGGATAGTGCGATCGCGCTCAGCTCTTCCTGCGCTTGACGGTCTTCTTTGCGGTCTTCTTCGCAGCCTTCTTTTTCTTCGCGGTTTTTTTCTTCGCCGCGAAATAGGCTTCGACCTTCTTCGAGGAATGTCCGACGGCTGCGACCGCGGTCTCGAGCCGGGCAGGGGTCACCTTGAACTTCTTCGACCAGTAGCGGACCTCGTAGGGCTCGCTGATCGCGATCCGCGCGCGGTCGGCGGCCTTGTGGCGCTGCTCCTTGAAATGGGCTTCCACCTTCTTGGCGGAATGCCCGACCTTCTTGACCGCGGCTTTCAGCTTCGCCGGCGTGACCTTGAACTTCTTGGACCAGTACGCAACTTCGTAGGACTCGCTCAACGCGATCAGAGCGCGATCTGCCGCGCCCCGCTTCTTCTTGCTGTCCGCCATAAGATGATCCCTCATCGAAGATTCGACGTTGGAACCTTAGCAGCCTCTGTGCGGTTCGCACAGGCAGCGGTGCGCGATGGACGATCTGACCGCGGCGTGGCTACGATCGAGGTGAAGCGAACCGATGCGGCGAAGTTTTCGGAGGTAAGTGCATGCACTATCAGCTTTACTACTGGCCGATGATCCAGGGCCGCGGCGAGTATGTCCGCCTCGCGCTCGAGGATGCGGGCGCCGGCTACACCGATGTCGCGCGCGCCAAGGGCGGCATGGGTGCCATGACGAAGATGATGGAAGCACACAAGGGCACGCCGCCCTTCGCGCCGCCGTTCCTCAAGGCCGGCAGTCTCGTGATCGGGCAGACCGCCAACATCCTGCTCTATCTCGGCGCGCGCCACGGCCTGGCACCGAAGGCGGAGGGCGGAAAGCTCTGGGTGCACCAGCTGCAGCTGACGATCGCGGACTTCGTGCTGGAGATCCACGACACCCATCATCCGCTCGGGCCGTCGCTGTATTACGAGGACCAGAAGGCTCCGGCGAAGAAGCGCACTGAGGAGTTCTGGGATTCGCGGGTGCCGAAATATCTCGGCTATTTCGAGGACCTCGTGCAGGCCAACCGCGGTGCGTTCGTCACCGGCCGCCGGCTGACTTACGCCGACCTGTCGCTGTTCCAGATCGCGGACGGCCTGCGCTACGCGTTTCCGAAGCGGATGGCGGCGTTCGAGAAGAATATCCCGCGCCTGATCGCGCTGCGCGATCGCGTCGCCGAGCGGCCGAACGTCAAGGCGTATCTGGCCAGCGAGCGGCGGATTCCTTTCAACGAAGAGGGCATTTTCCGGCGCTACAAGGTGCTGGATTTGTGATCGCCGTCATTCCGGGGCGCGAAGCGAACCCGGAATCTCGCGCCAGAGTCTCTGGATTCCCGGTTTACGCTCCGCGTGCTCCGGAATGACGGCGTGGAAGGCTACCGGCTCCGCCCATCCACCGGCGTCATCGCGATCTTCGACAGATCGATGCCATCGATGCAGCTGACATTCAGCGCCACGATGTCGGTGCCGTCGGGCTTCTTGCCGCGCGCGAACACGTCGACGCCGCAATCGACGCAGAGTTGATGGCGGATCGCATGGCGGTTGAAGAGATATTCCTTGAGGTTCTCGGCGCCGGCGCGAAGCTGGAAGCTCGACGGCGGCATGAACACGAAGTGGAGGCCCTTCTTGGTGCAGATCGAGCAGTTGCAGGCCGTCACCATGGCCATATCGGTGGTGCATTCGAAGCGGACCTGTCCGCAATGGCAACCGCCGGTATAGGTCTTGCTCTCTGCCATGATGATCCCTCACCACAGCCCGGGCACGAGGCGGTAGCGCACCCGTGCCGCATAATCGGCGTAGCCTGACAATCCCGTCACCAGCGTGCGCTCCTCAATCCGGGTGCGGATCGCAAACATCACGAAGAACACCGGCACGAAGGCGAGGCCCCACCAGGAGCCGAGCGTCAGCGGCACGCCGATGAAGAACAGCATCACACTCGTATACATCGGATGGCGGACCAGCGCGTAGGGACCGGTCGAGATGACGTGATGGTCGCGCTCGGTCTGTACCTTCACGACTGGCGCGGCGAACGAGTTGGTGCGGAACACCCACAGGATCGCCACGGTCGAGACCAGATACAGCACAAGGCCGAGCACGATCAGCGGCACGCCGTCATTGACGCCGCCAAAGCGCCGGTCGAGCCCCATCGCGACGAACCACAGCACGGCAACGACCAGGAACACCAGCATGAACCGCTTGTCCTCGGTGGGCTGGCCTTCACGCGCGGTGAGGCGCATGCGCTCGGCCAGCAGTCCGGGATCGACCTTGGCGAGCCACAGCCCGCAGGCCGGGCCGATCACGGCCGAGGCGATCAGATAGGCCCATGCGCCGGGCCAGTGCAGCGTACCTGCGAAGGCAAACAGCAGCACGGCCATGGCGATGACGAAGAAGGTATTCTGCAGAAGGAGCTTTGCGATCATAAGCGGCTCCGCGCGATTCCAGTCGATATTATCGCACCCTTTTCCCGGCAAACATGCGACCGCAGCGATCAACTTTCGGAGCAGGCGAGACGTTCCAGCGTCGCGACTGTATTGACACTCATATAAGCAACTGCTTATATATTTTCATGCCCCCCCCCACGCAGCTGACCGATGTGTTGAAGACCCTCGCGGACCCGACGCGGCGGGCGGTGTTCGAGCGGATTGCGCGGGAAGGCGAGATCGCCGCGACCGGCCTGGTGCAGGGTTCAAAGGTGTCGCAGCCGGCGGTGTCGCAACATCTGCGCGCGCTGCGCGATGCCGGGCTGGTCGCCGAGCGGCGCGAGGGCCGGCATATCCATTATCGCATCGCGCCGAAGGGGCTCGGTCCGCTGATCGACTGGCTCGGCCACTACGAGACGTTCTGGGCCGAGCGCTTCGCAAATCTGGAACGGCTGTTGAAGGAGAGTGAGTGATGGGTGAGACGCACGCGATCACGGTCGAGAAGGTGCTGCCCTACGCGGCCGAGAAGATCTGGCGGACGCTGACGACGAGCGATCGGATCACGAAATGGCTGATGCCGAACGATTTCGTGCCGGCCGTTGGCCATCGCTTCAATTTCCACACCAAGCCGATGGGCGACTGGGACGGTGTCGTGCATTGTGAGGTGCTGGATTGCGATCCGCCGCGCCTGTTGCGCTACTCCTGGAAGGGCGGCGCTGATACCAATCCGGAATACGGCTCGAAGCTCGACACGATCGTCACCTGGACGCTGACACCGGTCGAAGGCGGCACCCATCTACGGATGGTGCATGACGGCTTCGTGCTGCCGGGCAACCGCTTCGCCTTCGACATGATGAGCCCGGGATGGGGCCGGGTGCTCGACGCCATCGCGCGCATCACCAGCGAAGGCTGATCACTCGTTGTTGCCGCGCCGGACCGTGATCGAGGCGTCGGTCTTGTTGCGGGTGCATTCGAGGTTGAGGCGGCGATAGCGCATCGTGATGGTGTTGCCGCGCAAGATGCCCATGCGCTTCAGGCAGCGCGAGGTGCCGGTGACGGCGTCGTCCTTCGGCACGGTGAAGATCAGCGCGGTGGCGGAGCCGACCAGGTTGAAGAACTCCGGCTTCATCTTGCGATCGGTCTTGGCGTAGAGCTCGATCGAATAATCCTTGCCGCGGCAGCCGAGCGACAATTCCTTCGCCGCCGGGTGCGTGAGGTAGGTGATGTTGGCGGCGCTGAAATTGACCTTCAGCCCGTCGATCTGGCCGGCGAGCTGCTTGGCGATGTCCACGCAGGGATCGGCATGCGCAGGCGCTGCGACGAAAACCGTCGCCAGCGCAATCAGCGCGGCCGGCAGAGTGGAGCGGATGCTCAAAGGCAAGCGTCGGCGCAACGATGCTGTCACGAAATACCCCCCGCGGTATGAAAGTACGCGAAGCTACATGCAGGCTCCCGCGGAGCGCGTCAATATGGCGACGTCAGGACGCGCACCTGCCGTCCTGCGCCTTGGAAGCCCCGGCGGCCCGGCGCTCGCAATCATTGCCATAGCTCTTGCCGTCGCAGCCGCATACGGGCTTGAAGATCTTGTTGCAGATCGTCGGGCGGAACGCGCAGGTGCCGGTCTGGTCGAAGCGGCCGCAGGTCCCGGGCCTGAACTGGCAGAACTGGCCGCGACTGCCGCATTGCAGTCCGGCAAGGCCGCCGCACGGCTTGCCGAGGCGGGCGGCATCGGCGCCGGTCGGGATCGCGATCAACATGGCCAGCGCCGCGAACCAGACGAAAAGCGCTGTCTTCATGAAGGTCTCCTGATGGTTTCCTTGGCCGTTTCGCGGCTTGCCGGCGTTGTGGCAACCTGGGATTACGATGGCATGAAACATAGCACGTGGATTGCCGGTCCCGCGCATGGCTGGAAGGCGGCCGGCTTCCCTTTCCTTTGTGGGAAAAAGGCTTAGAACGGCTCTACATTGCCGGCGGCCCCGCGGCCGGCACCGGCCTTTCGAAACCGACGAGCAGCTCATGAACGCCCCCTCAGCCTTTCCCGACCAGCAGAAGCCCGTTCCGCCCTACAAGCACACGCCTCTGTTCCCGCTTGGTGCCGACACCACGCCCTACAAGAAGGTGACGAGCGAGGGCGTCCGGGTCGAGAAGGTGTTGGGCAAGGACATGCTCGTGGTGTCGCGGGAGGCGCTGCGCGCGCTCTCCGAGGCCGCCTTCGGCGACATCAACCACTATCTGCGGCCGGGCCATCTGAAGCAGCTCCGCTCGATCCTCGAGGACAAGGAAGCCAGCGATAACGACAAGTTCGTCGCCTTCGACTTCCTGAAGAATGCCAACATCGCGGCCGGCGGCGTGCTGCCGATGTGCCAGGACACCGGCACCGCGATCATCATGGGCAAGAAGGGATGCAACGTCATCACCGACGGCGACGACGAGGCCGCGCTGTCCGAAGGCGCGCGCGATGCCTATCTGCGCCGCAATCTGCGCTACTCACAGGTAGCTCCCTTGTCGATGTATGAGGAGAAGAACACCGCCAACAACATGCCGGCGCAGTGCGAGATCTACGCCGAAGGTGATGATGCCTACAAGTTCATGTTCATGGCCAAGGGCGGCGGCTCCGCCAACAAGAGCTTCCTGTTCCAGGCGACGCCCTCCGTGCTGACCAAGGACCGGCTGCTCGCCTTCCTGAAGGAGAAAGTGCTGACGCTCGGCACCGCGGCGTGTCCCCCGTACCACCTTGCGATCGTGATCGGCGGCACCTCGGCCGAGCTCTGCATGAAGACCGTGAAGCTCGCCTCGGCGCGCTATCTCGACGCGCTGCCGACCCACGGCTCGGCCGACGGCAATGCGTTCCGCGATCTCGAGATGGAGCAGGAAATCCTCAAGATGACGCAGAGCTTGGGGGTGGGCGCGCAGTTCGGCGGCAAATATTTCTGCCACGACGTGCGCGTGATCCGCATGCCGCGCCACGGCGCCTCGCTGCCGATCGGGCTTGGCGTCTCCTGTTCGGCGGATCGCCAGGTGCTCGGCAAGATCACCAGGGATGGCGTCTATCTCGAGGAGCTCGAGCACAACCCGGCGCAGTATCTGCCTGCGGTGGAGCAGTCGCTTGGCGGTGAGGTCGTCAAGATCGACCTCAACAAGCCGATGAAGGAGATCCTGGCGACACTGTCGCAATATCCGATCAAGACCCGCGTCTCGATGACCGGCACCATGATCGTGGCGCGCGACTCCGCGCACGCCAAGCTGCGCGAGCGGCTGGAGAAGGGTGAGCCGCTGCCGGATTATTTCAAGAACCATCCGGTCTATTACGCCGGTCCCGCCAAGACGCCCGATGGCTACGCCTCCGGCGCGTTCGGCCCGACCACGGCGGGACGCATGGACTCCTTCGTCGACCAGTTCCAGGCGGCCGGCGGCTCGATGGTGATGGTCGCCAAGGGCAACCGCGCAGTCGCGGTGCGCGAGGCCTGCAAGAAGCATGGCGGCTTCTACCTCGGCTCGATCGGCGGCGCCGCGGCGAACCTCGCCGAGCACTGCATCAAGAAGGTCGAGGTGGTCGAGTATCCCGAGCTCGGCATGGAAGCGATCTGGCGCATCGAGGTGGTCGACTTCCCGGCGTTCATCATCATCGACGACAAGGGCAACGACTTCTTCAAGGAATTGAATCTCGGTTGAGGATCGGGGTTGATTGCGGTCGGCCTCGACGGGTTCTCCAAGGGCTGGGTCGCCGTCACCATCGACGGCGACCGGCGTACGATTTCCTTTCACAGCGACATTGCGGACGCGCTTTCGCGTCCGTTCGATCGCGCCGGGATCGATATCCCGATCGGTCTGACCGATAACGGCGAGCGCGATTGCGACCTTATCGCGCGCGTGCGATTGCGCCCGCACAGCTCGCGCGTCTTCACCGGCGCGCGGCGCTGGCTGTGGCAGCTGTTTGACGATCCCGATCTCGCGAATGCGGAAGCACTGCGCCGCGGTCAGACCCGTGTGTCGCGCCAGCTCTGGCATCTCGGCAAGAAGATCATGGAGGTCGATGCGTTCGTGCGCGCGAACGCCACGCGCGATATCCGCGAGGTGCATCCCGAACTGGTGTTCCTGCAGCTGAACGGCGGCGAGCCTCTGCCGCGCAAAAAATCGGAGCAGGGCGATGCGCTGCGCTGCAGGCTGCTGAAGCGATCAGGCTTCCGCGAGATCAATCGCTGGCTCACCCGGATGCGGATCGGCACCGGCGCGAAGCGCGACGATGTGCTGGATGCCTGTGCAGTGGCGCTGGCTGCGCGCGAACCATGCGGAAGCGTTCCCGAAGCGCCGCCGCGAGACGCGCACGATCTGCCGATGCAGATCTGGTTCTAGCTGCAGTTCGTCACCTGGTTGGAGCACAGGCTGCGCCACCAGCCGCGCACGCCGTCATGGCTCTCCACCAGCGCCCAGTGCCCGCTGCAGGCGAGGATGCGTTTCGGACCATCGTCGGTATCGAACTCACCGCCGAGCTTGCGCAGCGCCGGCGTCCACTTGGCATCGACGAAGGGCGCCTGGAACAGCCCGCCCATGCGGGTGTAGCCGTTGGCGTAGCTCGCGCCGACCTTGTTGGCGGCAACCCATCCGCGCCCGGCATAAGGCTTTGGCGCGTTGCGCGGATAGCGCTTGTCATCTTCATAGGCCTTGCCCGGCGGCATCGCGCCTTCGATCAGAAACCAGCCGTCCTTGAAGCCGATGACACGAAATTCGGTGAGCCAGCCGCCCTCCGGCGTGTTCTCGGCCCCGCCCATCTTGAGATGGTAGGGCGGCGGCAGTTTGCCGAGCACGCGTGCCTTCGCCGACGGCTCCGCGCGCACGTTGAGGCCTGCGAGGTCCTTGTCCTCCGACCAGGCGCCGAGGTCGCATGGCTCGGTGCCGCCGGGCAGTGCGTTTCGCTTCGCGGCAAGCTCGGCCTGGCGCGCGGCAAAATCATTGTCCGCCCCGTCGGCATGTCCGGTCGCGATGTCGCTGGGACCGCGCGGCTTCAATTCGGCCGACAGCGCGTGCGTGCCATCCTTGCTTAGCGTCACGACCATCATCTGACGTGGCGCGAAGACGCTTGCCGGCGTCTTCGGGTCGTCTGCGCTCGCGGCATAGACCGCAAGGTAGCCGGTGGTGCCGGCGGTATCCGTGCTGGAAGAGGTGCCCGCAACATATCCGGCCGGCACCAGCGCGACCGCGCTCGCGCGCCACGCCGGTTCGGCTTCGCTTGCCTGCTGTGCGGAAGCCGTCGTGGCTGATAACGCCATGACGGCAACGGATGCCAGGATGCGCATGCGTGGCGTGTGCCGCGGTTATGCCCGCGTGCCGGTGAAGGGGAAGCTGCCCATTGGGCCGATGCCCATCTCGCCGGAGATGCCGTCGCCTGCGACCTTGCCGGTGAATTCGAGCGTCAGCGGCATCGGATTGGTGATGGAAACCTTCCAGGCGACGTCGTCGCCGTTCACGGTGCCGTCGAAGATTTCGGTGGAATTGCCCTCGGCGCCCTGCGTGCCGGTGAGCGTGCCGCCGGAGCTTGCCAGCGACAGCGTCGCCTTGCGCTCGCCCATCGGCGTCGTCATCGTGAGATTCCAGTTTCCGTCCACCGCCATTGATGTCTCCCCTCCAGGTGAAGCGCCTTCAAGCGAAATGGCTACCGTTCGCGCGAAGAAAACGCGTGCGCGGGTATAGCCCATCTTGCCGCGGCCGCCTAGTTCGCGGCTGCGGCGATCAGGCGCGGGCGGCGGCGCGCAGCCGGCTTCCGACCAGGACGCGGAAGGCGACATACTGGATCGCGAAGGCGGCGATCTTGGCGCCGACCAGCACCACCGACACGTAGAACGCCCACAGCTTCATGTCGCCGGTCGCCGCGATCGCAATGGTGCCGGCGGCGAGGATGAACATCAGCCCGGCCCAGGCGTAGCCGGCGAGGGTGGCGTATTCCGGAATCGTCTCGGTCACGATCGGCGGCAGATAGCGCAGCATCCAGCCGCGCTTGAGCATGATCGCGCCGATCGCGATGTGACCGATCGCGGGCTTCGCCAGCACGAAGCGCGGATCGTTGGTGAGTAGCGTCGCGCCGCCGAGCACGATCACCAGCCCAAGGCTCGCCCAGGTCATGTAGCCGAGCGACTGTCCCTTGACCCGCGCATAGACCACTTGCGCGATTGCGCCCGCGATCGCAACGCCGGTGGCGATCAGGACATTGTCGGTGGCGAAATAGACCACCAGGAAGACGATGGTGGAGAGGAAGTCGCTCGCAAGCCTGGCAAATACGCTCTTCATCGTCGTGGTTTCCGTTTCCTCGGGATAATGGTTGTGATGATGGCAGCGTCTAGCGTGAGGGCAGCGCGCCGGCCGGCGGCGTCGCGTCCTTGGCCGCGCGATAGTGCGGATACCAGTGGGTAAAGCCGACCGCGGCATTGCGCGCGGCGAAGGCGATCAACAGGCCCGTCCACAGCGGCAGCGCCGGCACGTAAAGCACCGCAATGTTGCCGATCAGCATCAGCAGCATCGCGACGGTCCAGGCGCCGGTGATCAGGTAGTTGGCATGGAGGAAGCCGGGCAGCTTCGCGGTCTCGGCATCGACCTGCTCCAGCGCGTATTGCCGCGTGAAGGGGTGGCCGATCATGATCGAGCCGAGCGACACCAGCAGAATGCCGGCATCGACCGCGATCTTCACCGCGGTGTTGCTCGGCGTCGCATCGACGAAGGTGAGGTAGGAACCGATTGCGGCGAATATGACGACCGAACCGACGCCGAGGATCTTGATGCTGCGGCCGCGCGCGACATCGAACGCGATCACGGCAAGGCAGATCAGGGCCGCGCTGAGCAGGCTCACCGTGGCCGAGGTCACCAGCATCAGCATGGCGAAGGCGCCGTAGGGAGCGAGGATCAGGAAGATCGTCATGGTGAGCCTCATCGGCTAATCTTTACAGTGTAAAGATACCCTAACGGTGAGCAACGGGGGCGTCAAGCGAAATCTTTACAGTGTCAAAATCGTGAGGTGACGGAAAAATCCTAGGTTTGCCAATAACATAAAGCGGCGACCGCTCGTTTTCGGTCGGCGGCGACAAAGACGTGGATGCCCGGGACAAGCCCGGGCATGACGCGTGGAGAGGTTGGCGCACTGACGTCCGGGGTGGTCGTCGGCTACTCCGCCCCCACCCAATTGCCGTGGAATCCATCGGGCACGCGGTGGCCGAGATGGACCAGCGCGGTCGGGCCCGCTTCGACATCTTGCGCGTTGAACACGGCGAGGTCGCTGCGGTTTTCGCGGGCGCGCCAGACCACCGCGAGCAGCCAGCCGTCGCCTTCCGCGGCGTCAGCGCTGCGCTCGACGAACACAGGCTCGGAGATCGTGTCGCCGGCGGGCAGCAGATAATGGCCGAGCCGCTTGCCACGGCCGTCGACATGCACGATGCCCGACAGCGCACCGAACATCGGCAGATCCGGGTTGGCGCAGGCGTACCAGCCGTGATTGCTGGCAAATCCGGCGCGCCGATCGTCGACGCGGGGGAATTCGCCGGTGAGGTCGTCGAGATAGGTTTGCGTGAAGCGGTCGGTGTTGCCGGAGAGGTCGAAGGTCCAGCGGCAATAGCGCGCGCGGTTCTTCTGCGGATCGGTCGGCGAGCCGTCGGGATGATTGAACAGCGGCGCTTCCTCGAACTGCATCACGTCGGCGATGATGCGGTTGCCGTCTTCCCACGCGTTCATGACGTGGAAAACGTAGCAGGTCTCGGCGCGGAACCAGACGATGTCCTTCGATGCGCCACTGCGCTTCATCACGCCGACATAGGCGCCTTTCTCCGGCTCCCAGGCGTACGGCGCCTGTCCGCGCATCGCGCGCTGCATGCTGCCGGTGATCGGCAGGATCGGAAACAGCACATGATTCTCGGTGACGATGAAGTCGTGCACCATGCTGGCATAGGGCGCCTCGAAGCGTTCGAACCGCGTCACCACGCCTGACGAGCTCACCGCGCCGAACGACAGCGCCGGCGTCAGCGGGCCCGCGGCGTTGTAGCCGAAGAACACCATCTCGCCGGTCGCCGGATCGATCTTGGGATGCGCGGTGAACGGGCCTGTGATCGCGCCCTTGTAGTCGCAATAGCCGAGGCGATTGAGCGTGCCGGGCTCGATCTCGGTCGGCAGATGGCCTTCCTCCAGCGCGAGCAGGCGGCCGCCATGGAAGATGATGTTGGTGTTGGCGACGCCGCCGTCGGTCGTGGTCGTGACCGGCGCATCCGGCATCTTGCGGCCGAAGCCGCCGAACAGCGCGCGACCGGCGTCGTGCTCGGCCTGCCATTTCGGCGTGCGGACCCAGCGGTTGCGGTAGCTGGCGCGGCCGTTCTCGAGATGGAAGGCGTGCAGCATGCCGTCGCCGACGAACCAGTGCGCACCCGGCGCCTCGAACTGCGGATTGGGGCCGTTGCGATAGAGCGTGCCGTTCAGCTCGCGCGGCAATTCGCCCGAGATCTTCAGGAACGGCGCGTCGGCTTCGAATGGGATCGGCGCCAGATTGGTGCGCGCCGCGTTGGATGTGACCTGGTCGAGCATTCCGCATCTCCCTGCATTATGATCTTTACATCGTAAAGATATCAGTAGGGATGACGCCGCTGATCGTCAAGCAAAATCTTTACAGTGTAAAAATTGCGACCTATAAGGCCGCATGGCAAGAATCTCCAAAGAAAACAAGGCGACTCGCCCGGCACGGGCTCCGACCCGCCGGGTTGCACGGACTGCGGCAGCTCGTCCGGCCCAACGGCGCCGCGCCAATGACACGCCGTATCACCATGGCGATCTGCATGAGGCGCTATTGAAGGCCGCCGAGCGCGTGCTCGAGCGTGATGGATTGGCGGGGCTGACATTGCGTGCGGTGGCGCGCGAGGCCGGCGTGTCGCACGCCGCCCCGACGCATCATTTCGGCGATCTCACCGGTTTGCTCAGCGAACTTGCGGCGATCGGTTTCCGGCAATTCGGCCTTGCAATGGCTGCTGCGGACGCTTCGGCGGCCACGACGCCCGAGAAGGGCGTGGCGAGCGCCAAGGCTTATGTTGCCTATGCGCAGGCACATCCCGGCATGTACGGGCTGATGTTCCGCAGCGAGCGGCTCGATCATTCGCGCCCGTCGCTGCACGAGGCATCCGAGGCTTCGTTCGCAGGGCTGACCCGCGGCGTCGGCGCCAGCCGGCACGAGCAGATTTCCAAGGAGCAGCTTACGCTGGATCAGGCCGCCGCGATCGCGTCGGCCTGGTCGCTGGTGCATGGTTTCACCATGCTGTTGCTCGACGGACGCCTCAAGACGATTTTGGATCGGTCGCCCGAGGGCACATCCGCGGAAACGCTGTTGACCGCGATGCTGCGATTGTCCGCGGGCCGCTCGGCGCGGCAATAACCAGTGCTGCCCCTGGGCTAGTGTCCCGAATCCGAAGTTCGCATCATTTGCCGCACCTTCGGAGCGAACTTCGGATTCGATAAGGACACTAGCAAACTTATGATTCTAGTGTGCTTTATGAATGCGAAGTTCGTGAAAGTGGTTGCCGCGAAATTGCACGAACTTCGCATTCAGCACACTAGCGCCTCACAAGCGATGTGGTCCGGCCGCTCTGTCCGATCGTCTTCACCGTATCCGTGCCGCATTTGAAATCGCGGGCGAAATCGTCGGCGGCCTGCCGCGCCAGCTCGTTGGCGTTGGGATTGGCCGCGACGTCGACATAGGCGACATGACAGACATCGCCCGGCGGCAGCCGGGTCACCGCGAGCATTGCCCGCGAGACCGGGCCGCCGCGCTTGTCCTGTTCGCTGTTGTCGGCAATCTGCCAGCGCTGGATGATCGCAAACGGCCTGGCGCCGACTGCACGCCATTCGACCCTATCGCCGGTCGAGCTGAACGGGCCGAACCAGGCCTGCGCGGCCGGTTCCCTGGCTGCTGCCTCGCGGTTTCGGCCCACCGAGACCACTTCACGCAGGTCGCCCTCGTTGATCAGCACCACAAGCCCGGATTTTCCCGGACAGACCCTGGTGGTGCTGCCGTCCTCTTCGCTGGGCTTGCCGATCATGCGGCAGGCCTTCGGCGCGGTCGATGTGTAGCTGCTGCTGATCGTCTCGGAGCCGGCATGACCGGGATTTGCGCTGGCAACCGCCATAACGACTGTTGCAAAAGCAAGGTATTTCATCGGGGGAAACCTGCGATCCGGACGTTACTTTGTCTCTGACATATGCAATCTGGGGAAGGTTCAATAGACACGCGGGAAACACCTGACAGGCGCGCGGAATCGTCCTAGAAGGGCGGCTTCGCAACTTCTGTCGCGTGCACCTGCGTGCCGTAACCTCGATCGTCATGCCCACGATATCATCCAACAAGCCCTATCGCGTCGGCCGTTCCCGGACCGGTCTTGGCCTTTTCGCCACCAAGCCGATCAAGAAAGGCACCAAGATCATCCGTTATTTCGGGCCGTTGCTCGACTCGAAGAAGAAGGATGAGGACGCGATCGAGAACAAATATCTGTTCGAGCTCACCAACCGCTGGACCATCGACGGCTCGATCCGCGAAAACGTCGCCCGCTACATCAACCATGCCTGCAGGCCGAACGCGGAATCCGACGTCAAGCCGCGCAAGCGCAAGGTGTTCATCCGCGCCATCAAGGACATCGAGCCGGGCGACGAAATCAATTACGACTACGGAACCGACTATTTCAAAGCCTATCTGAAGCCGATCGGCTGCAAGTGCGATGCCTGCGAGAAGAAGCGCAAGAAGAAGCGCGCGGAGGCGAGGGCGGAGCGGGTGCGGCTGAAGGAAAGAGCCGAGCGGAAGGCACAGCGCAAGGCCGAGAAGCTCGCCGAGGAGCGGGCCAGACAGCGGAAGGCGAAGAAGGCTGCCAAAGCAAACGGCAAGCTCGCCAACGGCACGGCGCTGAACGGCAAGCACCTCAATGGTTACAGCCTGATCAACACGGCGGGCAAGAAGGCTGCCTCGTCGAAGCGCGGCACCGCTCGGGCGCTGAACGCCTGATACCACGTCGCCCGAAAACGCTCTAGCCGCTCGGCCGGTGCGCCGCGCGTGGCAACGGTGAATTGCCGAAATCCAGCGTCGAGCGCTGGATGATCGTGCCGTGCTCGTCGATGACGAGACGGAAACGCTTGCTCCCCGAGAAGAATGTGAGGCGATGCCGCCCCTGATCGGCGTCGAGCCCGCGCTCCGAGCGCGTCGTGATTGCGCCCGAGCGCATCCCGGCCTGCAGCAGCGGAACCGCGATGCCGAGGCCCTCGGCGACGATATTGGCGTCGACCTCGAACGCGCCATCAGCGAATGTGATCGTCGTCATGATGCCCTCGCGGGATGGCGGACGGGACGCGGCAGGTAGGCGCATTCGGCGAGCGTCGTTCCGTCGAGCTCGCGCATGAAGGCCTCGCGTGCCGCGGCAAGCTTCGCCTTCAGCCGGCAGCGCGGCAGCAGCAGGCAATCTCCGCCATCATCCCTGAAACATTCCACCAGCACGCTGTTGCCTTCCAGCGCACGGACCACCTGGCCGAGGGTGATGGTCTCCGCCGGCCGCGCCAGCGAGAACCCGCCGCCGGCGCCGCGCTGGGTGGCAATGAAGCCGGCGTCGGCAAGGTCGCGCACCACCTTGGCAAGGTGATTGCGGGAAATGTCGAACTCGGCCGCGATCTCGCTGGTCGCAAACGACCGGTCCGGCTCGCCGGCCAGCCGCATCAGGGCGCGGAGCGCAAAATCCGTGAACGATGTCAGGCGCATGGAAGCCCTTCGAAATCAGCACTTGGCGGATCAGCTATAGCATCCTAAATAGGCATTTGAAATACCTATTTAGGATGTAAGCCATGACAGGAGCAGAGCGCCGCGAGCAGATCACCGCCGGGATTGTCGCGCGGACCGGGATCACCGAGGCCATGATCGAGCAGCTGGTGCACGCCTTCTACGCCAAGGTCCGCAAGGACCCGATGATCGGACCGGTGTTCGAGACCAGGATCAGCAATTGGGAGCCGCATCTGGCGCAGATGTGCGCGTTCTGGTCTTCGGTTGCGCTGATGACCGGGCGCTATCACGGCACGCCGATGGTCAAGCATATGCCGCTGCCGATCGACGCCGCGCATTTCGACCGCTGGCTCGAACTGTTCGAGGCGACCGCGGCCGAGCTGTGCCCGCCTGACGCAGCGGCGCATTTCATCGATCGCGCGCGGCGCATCGCCTCGAGCCTCGAGATGGGCGTCGCCGGCGGACAGGGCGTGATGCTGGCGGTCGGCGAGCGTTACAGGCGAAGCGAAGCAGGAGCAGTGCAATGAGGAACAGGGCGAAGGCGATTGCGCGCGCCATCGACGGCGCGTGGTTTCATCAGGATCAGGCCGATCCGTTTTCCGGCAGCAGCCTGGTGCCGATGCTGATCATCGGCCTGGCGCTGACCTTTGCCGGTATGATCGTCGCGGTCGTGCTGAGCTGACGGAAACGGCCGCCGCGTTTGCCGCGACGGCCGCTCGTCACATCCGGCATTCGATTTACGCCGCGACCGCCTCGCCGCTGCGGCGCAGCCCGACATATTGCAGCTCGGCGAACACGCCGGTGGCGATCGCCTGGGCCAGGATCACGATGGTCCCGAAGAGGTTCGGCGACATCGCGCCCGACAGCAGCAGCGCGATGCTGGCGAGCGTCCAGGCCGCGTTGCCGACGACCACCAGCATCACCAGCAGCTTCGGCACCGACATGCGCGTGCCGAGCCAGCCGACCAGCGCGGTATAGGCGATCAGGAACAGGCCGGTCTCGCGCAGCAGCGCTTCCGGCAGGCCGAGCAGCGATGCCAGCGCGCCGGCGTCGAGCACCATGGCTATGGCGGATACGCCGCTGAAGACGGCGTCGGCAAGCAAGGCGCGGCGCAGCAGCTGGGACGAATGGATCATGGCAGGGTCTCCTCTGGTTGGGATTGGGGGTGGTCAGCGGAACAGGGACTGCAGCTGACGCCACAGGCGGAGCGGACACAGCGCCTTGCCGACCCTCATCTCGGCCGCATAGACCTGCGCGAACACGAACACGCCGGTCGCGTGCACGAGCGGCTGCGGCATGTTGAGCGAGCGCGCCAGCAGCCAGGTGGCCAGATGGACCAGCCACGGGAGCAGGACGGCGAGGGCGCGGACAAGGGACAGCATCAGCATGGTCATCTCCTGTGCCGTGGAAGATGAGCCGGCCGGCGCGCCAATTCGATTACCTCAGGCGTAATGGAACGGGCGAATTCCGCATGGTAGGTTTTGCACCATGAACGCACATGCATCCATGGCCCGGGCCGAGCCCGCCAAACCCGTCCCCATCGGGGAGCACCTGAGGGAGTGGCGGCAGCGCCGTCATCTCAGCCAGCTCGATCTTGCCGTCGATGCTGAGATCTCGGCGCGGCATTTGAGCTTCGTCGAGACCGGCCGCTCGGCACCGTCGCGCGACATGGTCCTCAAACTGGCGGAGCGCCTCGACGTGCCCCTACGCGAACGCAACGTGCTGCTGGTCGCCGCGGGTTTCGCGCCCGCATTCCCGCAACGCTCGCTGGATGATCCGGCGCTGAAATCGGCGCGCGAGGCCATCAACCTGGTGCTGAAGGCGCACGAGCCCAATCCGGCACTGGCCTATGATCGGCACTGGAATCTGGTCTCCGCCAACCGCATGGTGGCGCCGCTGCTCGAGGGCGTGCCGCAGCGGCTGCTCGGCCAGCCCTTCAACATCCTGCGGCTTGCCTTCCACCCCGAGGGCCTCGCGCCGCGCACCGTGAACCTCGCGGAATGGGCGGCGCATCTACTGGAGCGGCTGCATCGGCAATGCGAGGCAACGGCCGATCCCGAGCTGCTCAAGCTCTATCAGGACCTGAAGTCCTATCCGATCCCGGCGCGGTCGGCCCCGATCACCACCGACAACAACGTCGCGCTTCCCTTCAAGCTCCGCCTCAATGGCGAGATCCTGAGCTTCATCTCGACCACCATGGTGTTCGGCACCCCGGTCGACATCACGCTGCAGGAACTGGCGCTGGAGACCTTCTTCCCGGCCGATGAGCTGACCGCCGAGCGGATGCGGCAGATGGCAGCCAGTATGAAATAGCGGCTTGTCTCGGAGCGTGTTCGGCCTACCTTTGGGCTTCCATTTTCCGCCGGGAACCCCGCCATGAGCGATCTGAAGCCACTTCGCCTCGACATCGTCTCCGACGTCGTTTGCCCCTGGTGCTATATCGGCAAGCATCGGATCGAGGATGCGCTCAAGCTGGTGCCGGATGTGCCGGTCGAGGTGCATTGGCGGCCGTTCTTCCTCAACAATTGGGTGCCGCGCGAGGGGATCAGCCGCGAGGAATATCTCACCGCCAAATTCGGCTCGGTCGAGGCCTACGAGGGTATCGCCGGCCGCGTGGTCGCCGCCGCCAATGAGGAGGGGCTCACCTACCATCCCGAGCTCGTCAAGCGGCAGCCCAATACGATCGACTGCCATCGCCTGATCCACTGGGCCGAGGCCAGGGGCAAGGCGGCCGAGATGAAGCAGCGGCTGATGGAGCTGTATTTCCGCGACGGCGGCGATCTCACCGACAGCAACGTGCTGGTGCAGGCGGCAAGCGATGTCGGGCTCGATGCCGACGACGTGCGCAAGCGTCTCGCCACCGACGAGGATGTCGCCCTGGTCTCGGCGCAGGCCCAGGAGGCCGCCGAGAAGGGGATTTCGGGCGTGCCGACCTTCGTGTTCGCGCAGAAATACGCGGTGTCCGGCGCCCAGCCGGCCGAGCAGCTCGCCCGCGCCATCCGCCAGGTCTCGGCCGAGATCAACGCAGAGGCTGCGGAGTAGTCCGCAATCCCTATCGAAAGCCCGGCTCATGCCGGGCTTTTTCGTTTGCCCACATCATCCATCGGAAACAACCAGGGGAGACTACCATGATCTATGAGCTGCGCACCTATACGGTCCGTCCAGGCGCCGTCGGCGAGATGGTGAAGGCGGCGAGCACGATCTCGCGCGATATCCGCGCCGACAATTTCGGCAAGCTGGAAGGCTACTGGATCACCGAGATCGGTCCGCTCAATCAGGTCATGCACATGTGGAGCTACGCCGATCTCAACGAGCGGACCCGGCTGCGCGCCGAGCTCGCCAAGAATCCGCGCTGGACCGGCGAGTATATTCCGGTGATCCGTCCGCTGCTGGTGCGCCAGGAGGTGCGGCTGCTCAATGCAATCATCCCGCCGGTGGCGCCGGCGACATCAGGCAACATCTACGAATTCCGCAACTACCGCGCCAAGCCGGTCGGCGGCGCCAAGCAATGGCTCGATCTGATCACCGGCGTGATGCCGGAGCGCGAGAAATACTCCAAGATCGTCGGTCTCTGGACCACCGAGGCCGGGCAGCCCAACGAAGTCTGCCACATCTGGGCCTATCCCGATCTCAACGCCCGCGCCGCCGCGCGCGGCAACGCGATGAAGGATCCGGCCTGGCTGGAATTTTTGAGCAAGGGCACGCAGGTGCTCGAGGAAATGCACTCGACCATTATGCTGCCGGCACCGCACTCGCCGTTGCAGTAAGGGGAGGCGCTGGTCGCGCCGCGTTTCCGAATGATGCGCGGAGCGCGAGACAGAGAGGCCGCCGGTTGAGGCGGCCTTTTCGTTTGCCGTCAGCATGTCGCGATCGCCGGCAAAAAGCCCCATCCGATGTTTCCATCAGATGAGGCTTTCGAAGCAAGGGCGCGCGCCGTCTGAGAACCAGCGCGCCGCAACGCTAGTCGGGCCAGCTGACACCAACCTGACGGCGGCAGCCCGTTGTTTCCCGATGTGTCTGCATGCCTACGAAAGGGTAAACCGCATTATCCGGGCTTGCCGCGCCGGCTGCGGATGAAGCGGACGGCGCCGCGCGCCGCTTCGTAGGCGAGTTTGTTCAGGGTCAGCGCGGCGTGAATGGCCGGCACCAGCGGATCGCGGCGCCGCAGCGGCAGCAAGACGTCGCCGATCGCGAAGCGGCCGCGCCAGATCGGGTCGATCATGGGGTGGCCCGGTGCCGCGGTGGAATCGGCCGAATTGATCGCGGGATCGGCGCAGAGATGGCGCGTCAGCTCCAGCGTCAACTGCGTGCCGGGCGAATGTTTCGCAAAGCGCTCGTCGACGCCGATCTTGAAGAAGAACGCGCGGTCCTGGTGGCGCACCACGATGCCGCCCGCGACCGGCATGTCGCCCGCATGCAGCGTGATGATCTCGCAACGGCCGGCTTCGGCCATTGCCGACGCCGCGCGGCGGATGAAGGTTGTATCGCCGGCATGCTGGCTGAGCGCCGTGCCGCGCTGGCCCTTCCAGCCACCGGATTCGAGGACAAGGAAAGTCTCGAGCGCCGTCGCAACCTCGCGCGGCGTGCGGGCGACATCGAAGCGCACCGCGCCGTGGTCGGACAGGCGATGGTGCTGGCGGCGCAGCTCCTTCAGCTTCTTGGGCCCGAGCGCGTCGCGCAACAATTCGTCGGCATCGCGCGTCGCATCCAGCTGGGCGCGCTGATAGGCGCTCAGCATGCGCGGCTGCAACCCGTCTCGCGCCAGCACCGCGCGGATCGCCGCCATGGCCGGGCCCTCGAGCGAAATGGTGCGCAGGATCAGCGCATGCGCGCCCGCATTGCGCGCCTGCCGCAGCATCTTGCCCACAGCTTCCTCGGCGGCGTCGCGGTCGAGCAGCGGCGTGCACAGCGTGCCATAGGGTTCGGCACCGACCAAAGCGGGCAGGGGAATCCGGTAGATCCGCCGCATCGGAACGACCGGCAACAGCCCGATCAATTGGCCGGCATCGCCTGCGGCGCTGAGCACCGCCGCGCCGGTGCGGCCGCGCGCGGAGGCATCGACCGCCAATTCCCAGTCGGGCTGATAGTAGCCATTGGCCTCGATCGCGCGCGCGGCAAGCGCGCGCCATGCATTGAGCGGCGCGGCAGACAGCGGCGGCAAGGTGCGATCGTCCGTGGCATCCTTGCGCGATGCACGGTGGATCATTGCCCGGTCAGCAATATCGGCCACGTCCCTGTTTCCCCACTCCGCGAAGCTGATTGGCCTTGCGTTCGTCAGGGCAACGCTAGCGGAAAGAAATGGAAAATGCCGTTGAGGCCACCGCGCAATTTGAACGGTCGTGTTAACGGGCCGTTCAGCATGCCAGTGCGCGGCGGCCCGGCTGGCTCGCCAGCTCAAGCGCTAGGGTTTGGCACTTCGTTGCGCTTCCGCCGCAACGGTGCTCTCGACCGGCTCGTAAGTCTCCGTCACGCAATTGTCGTCGGCTCCGACCTGCCGGCGATCGAAAATCGAGCCTTCATTGATGAACACGCGATAGGTCTGCGTCCCCAGCGGCTTGCCGATCACCGATGTCAGCTCGGCGCGTACGCATGCCGTCCAGCCCGTGCCGCGCGGGTCGTGCAGCGGGGCGGAGACCCGCACATGGGTCGGCTGTGAACCGGCCGTGAACACCGAATCCAGCTTGCCCGCGACCAGCCGTTTGACGTCCGGAGGCATCTCGAGCGGCGCCGGCTCGGCGGCCTTGACCTTCAAGGCCTCCGGCCACACCGCATGGCTGTCCGCCAGGCCGCAGCCACTCAATATTAAGGCGGCGCCGGCCAGCAGCGCCGCCAGATGTACTTGTCCCTGTCCCATTCAGCGCATTTAATGTGCCGCCGTCAGGATTGCGCCCCCTGGTGGCGCTGAATTCGCGTGAGGCGGCGCTTTGTCGATCAACAAATGTCGAGCGACAAGTTATCGTTGGGGTAGAGGTATTACCGGATGTTGCTGCGGCGGCGGGGGAGACAGACTGACATGAAACGCTTCACGGTTGCTGCCGTCATCCTGGCGCTGCTCGCGACACCCACCCTGGCCCAGGGCCGGCGAGGGGGCGGTGGAGGCGATACCAAGACGGAGCAGAAGCCCAAGGTCGACGAGAAGGCCTACAAGGCCGCGCTCGATCGGATCCCCGAGCCCAAGGAGAAATACGATCCCTGGGGTGTCACCAAGCCGGCAGCGGATCCGGCCAAGAAGCCGAAATAGCCGGCCTCACCAGGTCTCGGCGGCCATTCGACAACCGGCGTCGGTCGGCAGCACATTTGCCGCAAGGCATGAACCTTGGTCTGACGGCCTCCGACCCATCTTCGATGTCATTGTCGGAGGCCGCCATGCTTCGCCGTTCGCTCCTCAGCCTGATCGTTCCGGCAGCGATCCTGCTCGGCGCCGTACCGGCGGCGGCGGAAAACCGGCTGGCGCTGGTGATCGGGCAGTCGGCCTACAAGTCGGTGCCCGCGCTGCCGAATCCGGCCAACGACGCCAGGGCTGTGTCGCAGATGCTGACCGATGCCGGATTTGCGGTGACGGCCGCATCGGATCTGTCGCAGGACGAGATGCGCGCACGGCTCAGCGATTTTGCCGGTCAGGTGGCGGCGAAGGGCGCCGACACCGTGGCGCTGGTGTTCTATGCCGGGCATGGCCTGCAGATCGACGGCGAGAACTATCTGGTGCCGGTCGATGTCGATCCGAAGCGCGAGGCCGATATCCCGATCCAGGCGGTTCGGCTCAACGACGTCCTGAATACCTTGACCTCGGTGCCGAGCCGGATGCGCATCGTGCTGCTCGATGCCTGCCGCAACAATCCTTTCCCGGAGCTCAGCAAGACCGCGGGGCACGGGCTCGCCATCGTCGATGCGAGGGTCGGCGCGCCCGGCACCTTCGTGTCGTTCTCGACCTCGCCGGGAGCGGAAGCCGAGGACGGCAGCGGTGCCAACAGCCCCTACACCACCGCGTTGCTGGCCTCGGCCAAGGAGCCGGGCATCCCGATCGAGGACACCTTCAAGCGCGTTCGCCTGGCGGTGAACAGGGCAACCGACGGTCGCCAGACGCCGTGGGACTCGTCCTCGCTCACCGACGACTTCCGTTTCATGGCGGGTGCTGCGGCGTCCCCCGCAGTGACGCCGCCGCCGGCCGCGGCCAAACGCACCGTCGACGAATGGAAGCGCGAATTGCAGGGCAAGCCGATCGAGGCCGCGAATGAGCTGATGGTAATCGACGGCTCCGACGAATCCTATGAGGCCTTCGCCGCGATCTTCGCCGGCACGCCGCGTGGCCTGCAGGCGCGCGACTGGCTCGACCGGCATCGCCGCATGGTAGCGTGGAATAACGCGATCCTCATCAACACGGCGGCGGCCTATCGCGGCTTCCTCGCGCAATATCCTGACACCGACCTGACAGCGACCGCGCGCAAGATGATCGAACGGCTGCGCTACCGTCCCGATCCGGCGCCCGCCGTCGCGCTCAGCGTGCCCGCGACCAGCGTCGCGCTGGCGGCGCCGACCTGTCCCTGCAACGCGGCGCCGCCGCAACAGCCGCTGCAGCAGAGGGCCAACGTGCCGGTGAAAAAGCGTGCCGATCCCGATCCGCCGCGGCGCGCGGGCAAGCGCCCGCCGCGCGTCGTCGTCGAGGACGACGTCGTGGTGGTGCGCCGTCCGCCTCCAACCGTGGTCTACGAGCCTGCCGGACCGCCGATCGGAATCGGAATCGGGATCGGCATCGGCGGCGGCGGTGGTGGTTATCGCGGCAACTACGGCGGCGGCTATCGCCGGGGTGGATACTGACGCGACGATCGCGTAAATGCTTTCCCGCATGAGATGCGGCGCCCGGTGATCGCATCCTGGGGGAGGACGCGATGCGGTCGCTGTTTTGCCTGCTTGCCGCGCTGCTGCTGTGTGGTCAGCCGGCGCGCGCCTGGGAGTATTGGGGCGGCGACCGCGGCGGACAGCGCTTCTCGCCGCTGACGCAGATCACGTCAGACAATGTCGGCACGCTGCTGCGCGGCTGGGAATTCCGCACCGGCGATCTCGATACGCGCCCGCCCGAGGTGATGAAGCGCACCAAGTTCGAGGTGACGCCGTTGTTCGTCGAGGACAGCCTGATCCTTTGCACGCCGTTCAACGAAGTGATCGCGCTCGATCCCGGCACCGGTGCGCAGAAATGGCGTTTCGATCCGAAGATCAGCATGGCGCAACGGCCTGCCAATCGGTTTGTCTGCCGCGGCGTCGCGTACTGGACGGATGATCGCCCGGCGGAAGGCGCCGTCTGCAAGTCACGCATCTTCACCGGCACCAACGACAGGCGCCTGATCGCGCTCGATGCCAGAACCGGCAAGCCCTGCGCCGATTTCGGCAACGCTGGCGAGATCAGGATCGACGTTGGGATGAAGCTGGAATGGCCGGGCGAGTTTCAGATCACGTCGGCGCCGGTGACGGGACGCGGCGTGGTCGTGGTCGGGTCCGCGATCGGCGACAACCGGCGGGTCGACGCGCCGCTCGGCGCGGTGCGCGCCTTCGATGCGCGAACCGGCCAGCCGCGCTGGAGCTTCGATCCGCTCGTGCATGACGGGATCGAGGCGGGCCACAGCAATGTCTGGGCGCCGATGTCGGTGGACGAGGAGCGCGGGCTGGTGTTCCTGCCGACGACATCGCCCAGTCCGGACTTCTGGGGCGGCAAGCGCGCCGGCAATGACGAGCACGCCAATTCCGTGGTCGCGCTGCGGATCGAGACCGGCGAACTCGCATGGGCATTCCAGACCGTGCATCACGACGTCTGGGACTACGACCTGCCGGCGCAGCCGACGCTGGCGCGGATCGACACCGGCGATGGTCAGCGCGACGTCGTGATCCAGCCGACCAAGCAGGGCTTCGTCTTCGTGCTCGATCGCGACACCGGCAAGCCGGTGTGGCCGGTCGAGGAGCGCGCGGTGCCGCAGAACGGCGCCGAGGGCGAGAGGCTGTCGCCGACGCAGCCATTCCCGACCCATGTGCCGCCGCTGCTGACGCAGCGGATGACGGCCGACGATGTCGCCGGCCTGCTGCCGGGCACCGGGAGCTCGGCTTGCGAGAAGCTGCTCGCGCAATCCCGCAATGAGGGCCTTTACACGCCGCCGTCGACGCAAGGCACTGTGATCTATCCGATGACCGGCGGCGGTGTGAACTGGGGCGGCGCGGCGTTCGATCCGGTCAATCAGATCCTCTACGCCAATGTCAGTCATGCAGCGCACGTCGTCACACTGATTCCGCGCGACCAGGCCAAGGGCTTCAATCCGCCGCCGGGCCATGAATTCGGCCAGCAGGAAGGGGCGCCGTTCGCGATGTCGCGGGCGCTGGCGAAGTCGGCGGTCGGGTCGCCCTGCAACAAGCCGCCATGGGGCGAGACGGTGGCGGTCGATCTCAGGGCCGGCAAGATCCTCTGGCATTCGTCGGTCGGCACCAGCGAGGATCTCGCGCCGCTCGGCATCGCGCTCAATACCGGCACGCCGCTGGTCAACGGCGTCGCGATCACCGCGGGCGGCCTGGTGTTCACCGGCGCGATGGATGCCTATCTGCGCGCGTTGGATGCCAGATCGGGAAAGCAGTTGTGGCTCGGCCGGCTTCCGGTGCCGGGCGTCGCCAATCCGATGACCTATCTCTGGAAGGGCGAGCAGTACGTCGTGATCGGCGCCGGCGGCCATTCCGAGGCCGGCACATCGATCGGCGACAGCGTGGTGGCATTTCGACTGCCGCGTCAAGGCGAGAGTGCAGCGTTGTGGACCCGCGTGATCGACTGGCCCGGCGGGCGGTTCACCGCCAAGGCTGTGGCCGCCGGACTCGTGCTCGTGGCCCTCATTGCGCTGTTGTGGCGCTGGCGGCACAGCCGTCGCTCGCGATCCGCTTAGGTGCTCCCTGCTGCAGGTGCGCGCCGCCAAAATATCGAAAACAACCCCATGCAAAGGGGCCGGTGGCTGCCGGCATTCGAAAAGCAACTTGACACGTCGGGCAACTCAGGGGTATTTTTCCATTATTCCGAAATTGTGCCAGCGCCGCCTCGCTCCGCTAAAGCGCGATGAATTCTGGTTGAGTCGGCCTGGCGGCATTCGCTGCATCTCCCCCCGCAACCGGCAGGGCAATCGCATATAAAAAAAATCTGTCGGGCAGCGTCGTCGCGGCCATCCTTCGAGACGCCGCTGCGCGGCTCCTCAGGATGACGGGTCTTGTTTTGCGGCACAGTAGTAGATCCTCATGGTGAGGAGCGCCGCTTGCGGCGCGTCTCGAACCACGAGGCCGAGTTACCTCCGTAGCCGCTGAAGGGTCATATGGATTGCCCTACCGCAACCAGAGTGGGAGCGCAGGTTGTTCGCGGATGCAATTGAACCTAGCACTACTTTGGCAGATTGTTGATTTTGCCGTGCGTTATAGGATTCCCGAATCAATTTTTCAATGATTCATGGGTGGTCGGCTCTTGGAGGGCTGACCATGCCATCGCGCGGGGCGGGCAATCAAGCGCGAAGCTGATGATTGAGGGGCTTCGGAAAGCGGGGTTGCCCGAGTAGCTCTCCATCCAATGAGGTGATCGATGTCGGCTTATGGACCCCGTAGCCGACCTTTGCTCGGGAGCTTGCGATGTTCGCTTTCGGGAGGCAAGCCGACCGAGGTCAAACGTGCCGCACATCGCGGGTTGTGACCCCTAACAGACATCCAAGCGATTGATGGTATGCTGCTTTGCATGACCATCGAAATCCTCCTGCTCGCCGGAAGTGTAGCGCTGGGTATTGTGCATATCGTTATCGTGTCGCACCTCCAGAGCTCGCAACGGGGCTATCGGTGGACTGCCAGTTCAAGGGAACAGAGCGTTGCACCGCTCGTCGGAATTGCCGGAAGGGCTGAACGAGCGCTTCGAAACTATTTGGAGACGTTCCCGTTCTTCGCTGCAGCAATTCTCGTCGTCACCGTGACGGACACGCACAGCTGGCTGACTGTGTGGGGTGCTCACTTCTATTTTTGGGGTCGCATCGTTTACGCGATCGTGTACTTGGCAGATTTGCCGTTAGCCCGGTCGCTTGTGTGGAACATCCCGACGATCGGTATCTTGATGAACCTTGCGGGGCTGTTCCTGAAGTGACGCATGCGAGACCGGATATGGTCCGAAGCGGAGGCGCTAATTGGATGTGTAATGGTCCGCTTGCCGGGCTAGACCGGAAGTGGATGGCCGACTTCTCGATCGCTGCTTATGACCCTGGCTGTGTGAAAACGCTGGGCTGCTGCTATGATTCTCCTCTGATTCTTTGGGGGAATCGATGAGGCGCTTCGTTGAAGAGGCGGACCGTGGGCAGCGGACGCTGTTGCCCGAATGCCTCGATGATTTCATTGACGAGAGCAACCCTGTGCGGGTGATCGACGCATTTGTCGAGGTGCTCGATTTGGCCGGGATGAGCTTTAAGGGGGTGGAGCCTGCGGCGACTGGTCGGCCGTCGTATCACCCTTCGGTGCTCCTCAAGCTTTACATTTACGGCTATTTGAAC
>NZ_JAGKJL010000052.1:0-62599 GCF_020329495.1 Bradyrhizobium australafricanum
GTTGAGCTCCCTGACCCACATCTCGACGTTAGGCGCCATACCGGCGGAACCATGCTGCAGGACCACGACCGGCAACTGACCAGAGTTCGTCGCGAGCCGGAGCTGTCCAGAAGTCGTCGTTGCCTTCCCGACGGCCTCACCGCGCAAAAATTGCGTATCCGATAGCGTCAAGGTGTTAATCGAATGCAGTTCGGTGCGTGCAGCCATATCCGGCAAGATGGGCTCGATATTCGCCTCGTCTGCCGACGGCACGGCTGCTTGTCTCCGCTCCACGCGCTCGTCGCTCATGACGCCCCCCCGCCCGGGAAATCCGATGCCACATGTAGCAGAAAAATGGCTCGACGTTTGCCGAATGTCCGAGCTGGGTCATAAGCCGCCGATAACTACCGAACCGGGCAACTTCCGCTTTATGACTGGAAGCCGACGGTTATGAGTAAACGCCCTAGGCCGTTGCGAGCGGCCTGACCCGCAAGGCACCGCGCAGGCCGGCGCCGGTGCCGAGCATGATGCCGGCGATCGCGATGAGGGACGACAGCGACAGCGTCGACAATCCGGTCAGCCCCTGCCCGACCGAGCAGCCGAACGCCATCACGCCGCCCGCGCCCATCAATGCGGCGCCGCTCGCCGAGCGCAGCATATGCTGTGGCGACCGGTAGCCTTCGAGCTGGAAGCGCCCGGTGGCGATGGCCGTGATCAGGCTGCCGGCGAACACGCCGAACACGGTGACGATGCCGAAATTGAGCGTCGAGCCGGTCGACAGCATGACGTATTGCAGGGCGTCGGCGATCGGCGCGATGAAGGTCAGCGACGTCACCGGCACCGGATTGAAATCATCGGCGCCGAGATAGCCGGTCGCGTACCAGCCTCCCGCCACCAGCAGGCCGACGATCAGGCCGGCCGCGATCTGGCCCGGCGACTTGCGGAATGGCGCATGGGCAAAGGCGAAAATAATCAAGACGGCTGCGAGAACCGAGGCCGCCACCATCCGCGCCGGCACCGCGCCGAGGCCGATGTCCGCCAATAGCGCCGGCACCGAATTGGCTGACACTGTGGCCTGTGACGCCTGCACCATCGCGATCCGCGCCGGCGCGATCAGGCCCTTCAGTGTCATCTCGGCGAAGATGCCGAGCACGATCACGACCACGAAGGAGCGCAGATTGCCGCGCCCGAGCAGCACCAGCGCCCGCGAGCCGCAGCCGTTCGACAGCACCATGCCATAACCGAACAGCAGCCCGCCGAGGAACATCACCGGCGCCGAGAAGGACGGCTGCAGATAGATCGACTTGCCGAGATCGACGAGGCCTGCCGCCGCCAAAAGCTGCGAGGCCGCGATCGCGACGCCCATCGCCAGCGCATAGGTGCGCGCCAGGCGGCCGTCACCCTCCGCCCACCAGCCGCGCAGGCCGCTCATCATGCAGAAGCCACTGAGCAGCCCGACCGAGCCATAGATCAGGCCGATGATCAGGGCGGCGAGGATGACGATCGTGGCGGGGTCCATAATAGTCCTTCAATTACGTTCGTCATTGCGAGCCAACCGGTCGGCGCGAAGCGCCGCCGGATGACAGGCTCCGCGAAGCAATCCATACTATCACACTGGAGAGAATGGATTGCTTCGTCGCTTCGCTCCTCGCAATGACGGTGAACTAGGGTCGCAAAATCACGCGGTCGCGCGACGAGCCTGCCACGGCAACAAACGCCGCCTTGGCCTGTTCCAGCGGATAAATCGCGCTCGGCTTGATCGGGAATGGCCTCAGATGTCCGCCGGCAAAGCCCGGCGCAAGCTCGCGCAACACCTCGCCGGTCGCAACCGACGACAGCGCAAGCGTGTCGATGCCGACATAGGTGTGCTGGCCGCGGTAGAATTCGAGGATGTTGAACTGCACGATGCGGTCGACCGCCGCGATCAGGATCTGGCGGCCGCGCAGCGCCAGCGACTTGTGCGCGGCCTGGAAATAGGGATCGCCGACCGTGTTGTAGACGATGTCGGCGCCCTTGCCGCCGGTCAGCTCGCGCACGCGAGCGGCGACGTCGGTGGTCGAGGCGTCGATCACCTCGACCGGCGAATTGCTGTGGCCTTCATAGGGCTCGCTCTTGCGTACCACGCCGATCACGCGCGCGCCGTGCCAGCTCGCGATCTGCACCGCAGCCTGGCCGACCTTGCCGTTTACGCCCATCACGAGCACGGTCTCGCCCGCCTTCGGCAGGCCGGCGCGGCGCAGGCCTTCCATCGCAGTGACGAAGGGCACGCCGATCCCGGCGGCTTCGTCCCAGGAGATGCCGGCGGGCTTTTCCACCACGGCATCGCGCTCGACCACCAGATGCGTGGCATGGGTGCCGTCGCGGCGGATGCCGAGGTCGCCGGACGAGCCGAACACGTCGCGCCCGATGAATTCAGCGGGACCATCGATTACGACACCGGCGTAGTCGCGGCCCGAGGTACGCGGGAATATGGCATAGGGCATCAGCCCGGTCGCGGCCTTGACGTCGGACGGATTGACCGCGGCGGCCCTCACCTCGATGAGCAGATCGTCCGCCCCGCGCGACAACGCAAGGGTCTCGACCACTGGCGCCACCGCCGCCGCGTTCTCCGCCTTCGTCAGCAGGCGCACGCAGCGGGCGTCGACAGGATGACGGTTTGCTTGCGGGGCCGGCGGCATCAGCGTTCCAGTCCTGGTCATGAAGCGCGCTGTTGAAGCGCGCGGATGGTGGCGGCCAAGTGGCCTCCGGTCATGACTAATCGACTGACCGATCAATTCAAGGGGCTTGTTGCGGCCGGCGGTGTCAGAGCTTCGGCGGCGGGGCCGTGCCCAGGATCGCCTCGATCGACAGGCCGAGCCCGAGCAGCCTGGCATCGCTTCCGACCGGACCGTCGAGCTCGAGCCCAACCGGCAGGCCATCGGACGTCATGCCGGCATAGAGCGACAGCCCGGGAAGGCCGGCATTGCTGCCGGGGTCGGTGTTGCGGATCATGGTGCCGAAGGTCGGCACCGGCGCGCCGCCATTGACCGACATCTCGCCGGACCCGGTCTTTTCGTCGATCAGCGGCGCGGGCGCGACCGTGGTCGGAAACAGGATGGCGTCCAGCCTGTTGTTCCTGATGTAGGTGGCATAGATCGCCTGCAGCGCCGGCCGCTGCACGTTGATTGCATCATCATAGGCGGCGCCGAACGCGTCCGTAGTGATGGCACCGAATGCGCCGACGACATCAGGACTGGCGACGCCGGCCGCGATGTCGGACAGCGTGATCCCCTCGATCCCTGAAGCGGCAAGCCAGGCCGGGATATCGGCGATCGGTTCGTGCAGCGCGACCACGAAGGACACCTTGCCGTTCTGCTCGAACAGATCGGGCATATCGACATCGACCAACACCGCGCCGGCCGCCGAGAGCCGGGCACAGGCTGCGCGGGCGACGGCTTCGACATCGCGATCGAGGCCGCTCCAGAAACAGGCGGGAATGCCGAGACGCACGCCGCGTAGCGGAACGGCTGACGCCAGCGGCGTGCCTGATATCACGGCATCGAGCAGCACGACATCAGCAACTGTGCGTCCCATCGGGCCGACGGTGTCGCGGGTATGGCTGATCGGAACCACCTGGTTGTCGTCGTGATAACGCCGCTCGGCGCCGCCATCGCCGACTGAAGGCCGAAGGCCCACGGTCCCGGTCAGCGCCGCGGGCACGCGGGTCGAGCCGCCGGTGTCCGATCCGAGGCCACAGGTGGCGATGCGCGCGGCGATCGCCGCCGACGTTCCGCCGGACGACCCGCCCGGGATCCGGCTCGTGTCGTACGGATTCCGCACCGGTCCCGCGAACGGCGCGAGATTGGTGCTGGTGATGCCGAAAGCGAGCTCGTGCAGATTGGTCTTGCCGATGACGACGGCGCCCGCATCGAGCAGCTTTTGCAGCGACGGCGCATTGCGCGCAGGCCGCGCGTGTTGCAGCGCCGGCGTGCCGCCCGATGTCGGCAGATCTGATGTGTTGATATTGTCCTTCACGACGATCGAAAGCCCGGCCAGCACGCCGGTCCGCGTCCCGGCATCGACCTCGCGCGCCGCAGCAAGCGCGCCGTCGCGGTTCAGCACGATGAAGGCGTTGAGGTGCTTGAGCCGCTCCGCACGATCGAGCGCGGCCTCGACGACACTGACCGCCGTTACCTTGCCGGCGCGGATATCAGCCAGGATCTCCGCAGCGGTCGTTTCATTGGTGTCGGCCATACCCTGCGCCCTGTTGAATTGCAGGGATTAGGCTATTCTTTCGGCCGCTTGTCGTAAACTCGTTTCGCCTTGCCGAGCGAACGCTCCAGCGTCTCGGGCGCAACGACGCGGACGCGGGTCGAGATGCCGATCGTGTTCTTGATGAAGGCGGAGACCTTCTCGGCGTGAACAACCAGCCCTTCGCCATCCCAGCTCTCGGGCCGGGCTTCGGCGAGCACCGTCATCTCATCCATGCGGCCCTCACGGGTCAGCTCGATGACAAAATGACCGCCGCACCAGTCGGTCGCCAGCAGCGCTTCCTCGATCTGGGTCGGGAACACATTGACGCCGCGCAGGATGATCATGTCGTCGGAGCGGCCGGTCACCTTCTCCATTCGCCGCATGCCGGGCCGCGCCGTGCCGGGCAACAGCCGCGTCAGATCGCGGGTGCGGTAGCGGATGATCGGGAAGGCTTCCTTGGTCAGCGAGGTGAACACCAGCTCGCCCTTCTCGCCGTCGGGCAGCACCTCGCCGGTCAGGGGATCGATCACCTCCGGATAGAAGTGGTCCTCCCAGATGTGCAGGCCGTCCTTGGTCTCCACGCATTCCTGCGCGACGCCGGGACCGATCACCTCCGACAAGCCATAGATGTCAGTGGCGTCCATGTCGAACGCCTGCTCGATCTCGACTCGCATCGCGTTGGTCCAGGGTTCGGCACCGAAGATGCCGAACTTCAGCGACGATTTGCGCGGATCGAGGCCCTGCCGCTTGAACTCGTCGAGGATCGCCAGCATGTAGCTCGGCGTCACCGTGATGATGTCGGGCCGGAAGTCGTTGATGAGCTGCACCTGCCGCTCGGTCATGCCGCCGGAGATCGGGATCACCGTGCAGCCGAGCCGCTCGGCGCCGTAATGCGCGCCGAGGCCGCCGGTGAACAGGCCGTAGCCATAGGCGTTGTGCATCAGCATGCCGGTGCGGCCGCCGGCGGCGCGGATCGAGCGCGCCATCACATCCGCCCAGGTGTCGATGTCGGCCCTGGTGTAGCCGACCACGATCGGCTTGCCGGTCGTGCCCGAGGAGGCATGGACCCGCACCAATTGCTCGCGCGGCACCGCGAACATATTGAAGGGATAATTGTCGCGCAGATCCGTCTTCACCGTGAACGGAAATTTGGCGAGATCGGGCAGCTGCCTGAAATCGGACGGATGCACGCCGGCGGCATCGAACGCTTTCCAGTAGTGCGCGACATTGTCATAGGCATGCTTGAGCGACCAGGCCAGCCGCCTGGTCTGCAGCGCCATGATCTCGTCGCGCGAGGCGCGCTCGGCCGCATCGAGCTCGGCGTGATAACCGCTGTCCTTGACCTTGAGCTTTGCCGTTGCCATCGACGTTTCCCCTGAAGCCTTTATGCCTTGATGTCCGTGTCGGGCAGCCAGGTGCCCGGTATCACGCGCGAATGCCCGCGGAATTCGGCGATCACGCTGTCGCCGGAGGTCACGCTCACGTCGTAGATTCCCGAGCGGCCATTGCGCGAGATCTCGCGCGCGGTCGCCACCAGACGATCCCCGAGCTTGCCGGGCCGGATGAAAGTGACGTTGCCCTGCGCCGCCACCGCGCGATCGTTGCGGCTGTTGCAGGCAAAGGCGAAGGCTGAATCGGCCAGCGTGAAGATGTAGCCGCCATGACAGATGCGCTGGCCGTTGACCATGTGCGGCTGCACCGTCATCGCCATCACCGCCTGCCCCGGCCTGATCTCGACGAGTTCCATGCCGAGACCCTTGCTGGCGTCGTCTTCCTTCCACATCGCGTCCGCGCAGGCGCGGGCGACATCCTCTGATGATAGCGTGGCCTTCACGTTCACGTCGAACTCCCTGTGCGCGGGCCCGTTGCGGAGGGCCTCTTGGTGTCAAGCGTCAGTGTTGGGCGTGACGCGCGAGGCGTCAACGCTACTTCCGTCATTCCGGGACGATGCGTCAGCATCGAACCCGGAATCTCGAGATTCCCCGATGCGCAATTGCGCATCTGCGGTTCGCTTCGCGCCCCGGAATGACAATCAACAACTAGACGTGGTCGTAGTCGACCACGACCTTCTCAGAGCACGGCTTGGCCTGGCAGGTGAGGATGAACCCCGCCTTCAGCTCCCACGGCTCCAGCGAATAATTCAGGTCCATCGGCGCCTCGCCTTCGACCAGCTTGGCGCGGCAGGTCGAGCACATGCCGCCCTTGCAGGCGAACGGCAGGTCCATGCCGGCGCGCAGCGCGGCGTCGAGGATCGACTCGCCGTCGGCCACCGGGACCTCGCGGCGCTTGCCGTCGATGATCAGCCCGGCAATCGCCTTGGGCGGCGCGCCGGCCGGAACGACGACCTTCGGACGCGGCTTGCCGCCGAATTCCGACACGAAGCGTTCGACATGGATACGCTCGTCGGCGATGCCGATCTCGCGGCAGGTCGCCTCGATCGTCTCGCTCATCGCGGCCGGTCCGCAGACGAAGACGTGATCGACGGTCGCAGCCGGCACCAGCGAGCGCAGCAGCACCCGCACCTTCTCGCCGTCGAGCCGGCCGTGCAGGATCGGAATGTCCTGCTCCTCGCCCGAGATGACGTGGAATACCGACAGCCGCTGCATGAAGCGGTCCTTCAGCTCCTCCAGTGCCTCGCGGAACATGACGCCCTCGGTCGAGCGATTGCCGTAGAACAGGAAGAAGCGGCTGTCCGGCTCGCGCGCCAGCACGCCTTTGATGATCGAGAGGATCGGCGTGATGCCGCTACCGGCGGCAAAGCCGACATAGGTCCGCGCCTCGCCGGGCACGTGGGCGACGCCGAAACGCCCGGTCGGCGTCATCACGTCGAGCTCGTCGCCGGTCTTCAATTCCTCTGCCGCCCAGTTCGAGAACGCGCCGCCGTCGACCTTCTTCACCGCGATGCGCAATTCGCCATCGTCGGGACCGGAGCAGATCGAATAGGAACGGCGAACTTCCTCGCCGTCCATCGTGGTGCGCAGCGTCAGATACTGGCCGGGCGTGAAACTGTAGTCGCCTTGCAGATCGTCAGGGATCGCAAAAGTCATCGAGATTGCGTCCGACGCCTCGCGGCGCAGATCGCTGACGGACAGGCGGTGGAAGCGTGGCGTAAGGGACATCGCTTATCTCTCCCCGTCATTGCGAGGAGCGAAGCGACGAAGCAATCCATCGCTCAGCGTGCGCCGAAGCATGGATTGCTTCGCTTCGCTCGCAATGACGGCCTTGGCGGCAAATAACGACATCATAGTCAATGACACTTGAAGTAGTCGAAGGGTTCACGGCAGCTCTTGCAGCGCCACAGCGCCTTGCACGAGGTCGAGCCGAATTCGGAGAGCAGTTCGGTATCAACGGAGCTGCATTGCGGGCACATCACATGCTGCTCGCCGAACAGCGCGCGGCGCGAGGAGCCCGGCAGCGGCGGCGCGATGCCGTATTCCCTCAGCTTGCGGCGGCCGTCCTCGCTCATCCAGTCGGTGGTCCAGGCCGGCGCCAGCACGGTGCGGACCTTCGGCTTATGAATGCCTTCACGCTCCAGCGCGAGCTCGATCTCGAGCGCGATCATGTTCATGGCGGGACAGCCGGAATAGGTCGGCGTGATCGCGACCTCGACATGCCCGTCGTGGACCGCGACATCGCGCAGCACGCCGAGATCGGCGATGGTCAGCACCGGGATTTCGGGATCGACCACCTGCGCGGCCGCGCTCCAGGCGCGCCGGCGCAGATCGGCATCGCTGAGTGCAACGGTCACCATGTTGCCCCCGGAAAGGTCCGCTGCATCGATTGCAACTCGCTGAGGAGATGGCCGAGATGCTCGCTGTGCCGGCCGCTGCGGCCGCCCTGCTGCATCCAATCGCTCTTCGGCAACGCCAGCGTCGCCTCGTTGACGATGCCGGTGACCGTCTTCAGCCAGCGCGGCTGCAGCGCCGCCGGGTCGATCGCAATGCCGGCATCGATCAGGCCGCGCTCGCCGTCGTCCACCGCGAACATCTCGCCGGTATAGGCCCAGAGATCGTCAATGGCGTCCTGCGCGCGGCGATGGCTCTCCTCGGTGCCGTCGCCGAGGCGAACGATCCATTCCGACGAATGCCTGACATGATAGGCGCTCTCCTTTTCCGACTTCGCCGCGATCGCAGCAAAGGTCGGATCGGACGAGGCCATCATCGCGCGCCAGTAGAGATCGGCGAATGCCGCGTAGAAGAATTGCCGCACCATGGTGCGGGCAAAGTCGCCGTTCGGCTGCTCGACCAGCAGCAGATTGCGATACTGCCTGACGTCGCGCAGATAGGCGAACTTGTCTTCGTCGTTGCCTCGGCCCTCGACCTTGGCCGCGTAGCTGTAGAGCTCACGGGCCTGACCGAGCAGGTCGAGGCCCATATTGGCGAGTGCCATGTCCTCTTCCATGGCGGGCGCGTGGCCGCACCATTCGGACAGCCGATGGCCGAGGATCAGCGCGTCGTCGGCGCGGCGCAGCGCGTAGAGCACCAGCGGCGTTTCGGAGACTTCGATGTTGGCGGTCGCCATGTTCTCTATTCCACCTGCATCCACTTGCTCGACGTCATCCTGAGGAGCCTGCGCAGCAGGCGTCTCGAAGGATGGCCGCGGTTACGATCGGGCGTCATGGTTCGAGACGGCGCTGCGCGCCTCCTCACCATGACGGGTGAAATTCACATGTGCCCGACTTCGTCGGGGACGTCGTAAAAGGTCGGGTGACGGTAGATCTTGGATTCCGCCGGCTCGAACATCATGCCCTTCTCGGACGGATCGGACGCGGTGATCGCGTTCGAGGGCACCACCCAGATCGACAGCCCCTCGCCGCGGCGGGTGTAGATGTCGCGCGCGGCCTGCAGGGCGAGCGTCGAGTCGGCTGCGTGCAGCGAACCGACATGCTTGTGCGCCAGGCCATTGCGGCTGCGGATGAAGACTTCCCAGAGCGGAACGTTCGGCGTGGCCATGGCGGCGCTCCCTATTCTGCGGCTTGCGCGAGCTGGCGGCGCTTGCGCTTCTCGGCATAGGCCATCGCGGCCTCGCGCACCCAGGCGCCCTCCTCATGCGCCTTGCGGCGCGCGGCGAGGCGATCGCGGTTGCAGGGGCCGTTGCCTGATAGCACCTGCTTGAATTCGTCCCAGTCGATCGGGCTGTGTTCCCAATTGCCGTTTGCGTTCTGCTTCATGCCGGGATCGGGGATCGTCAGGCCGAGGAATTCGGCCTGCGGCACGGTGGCGTCGATGAATTTCTGGCGCAGCTCATCATTGGAGAAGCGCTTGATCTTCCATTTGGTCGAGGTGTCGCTGTGCTGGCTGACCTGGTCCGGCGGACCGAACATCATCAGCACCGGCCACCACCAGCGATCGAACGCGTTCTGCGCCATCGCCTTCTGCTCCGCGGTGCCGCGGCACAGCGTCACCATGATCTCAAAGCCCTGGCGCTGGTGGAACGACTCTTCCTTGCAGACGCGGATCATCGCGCGCGCATAGGGGCCGTAGGAGCAGCGGCACAGCGGGATCTGGTTCATGATCGCCGCGCCATCGACCAGCCAGCCGATGGTGCCGATGTCGGCCCAGGTCAGCGTCGGATAATTGAAGATCGAGGAATATTTCGCCTTGCCCGAGAGCATCGCGTCGACCAACTCCTCGCGCGATGTGCCGAGCGTCTCGGCGGCGGCGTAGAGATAGAGGCCGTGGCCGCATTCGTCCTGCACCTTGGCGAGCAGCGCAGCCTTGCGGCGCAGCGACGGCGCGCGGGTGATCCAGTTGCCCTCGGGGAGCATGCCGACGATTTCGGAATGGGCGTGCTGGGAAATCTGCCGCGTCAGCGTCTTGCGGTAGGCGGCGGGCATCCAGTCGTTCGGCTCGATGCGCTCGTCGGCATCGATGCGGGCCTGGAACTGACTGGCACGGGCGACATCCTCGACGCCGCGATCGTCGCCGTCGGATGAGTTGAGCGCCTGCGTGTACATGGCCGACCTCCCAATGTGTTGTTAGGCAGCAATATATAACACAAATTTTATAACGCAAGAAGTTTTTGTAATATGTTCAGACGCCCTCGAAACGGCGCGCCACCGCCCCATTGGGCTTCGGCAGCGGCCCGTCCTCATTGGTTGCGTGGTCGTCAAGCCATTGTTCCGACGGCGAAAGCAGCCCGCGATAGATCTCGCCGCAGAGTTTGCGCGCCGCCCTGCCCGGCCAATCCTTCGGCAGCAGCGGATACGGCAGCAGCGGATCGCGCAGCACGACCCGGCGGTAATGGTGGATCAAGAGTATGCGCGCGGTGAAGGCGTCGGCGTCGCTCAGCGTCTCGCCGCGGATGATTGAGCCGTGCAGCGGCTCGAACGTCTTCATGAACTTCAGATAGGCGTCCGCGGTGCGGTCGAGCGGCCAGCTTTCGCTGAGCAGCCGGCGTCCGCTGTCGTCTTCCGCGGAGACTTCGAGCCGGATCGCGCGCGATGCTTCATCGGGGATCGGCACGCCCGACGGCGCGACCCATACGCCGGGCAGCGGGCTGCCGAAGCCGGCATTCTTCAACGCCTCGCGCGCGGCGTCGCGGTCCTCGGCATTGCCGATCAGCAGCAGCTCGAAGCGGCCGGTCCAGTCCGACGGCGGCGGATCGTAGATGTGTCGGGTCGCGGTGTCGAAGGTCTGCCGGCCCTTGGCATTCAGCCGATAAAAACTGTTGCGGCCGACCTTGTTGCGCTCGAGCCAGCCGTCGGCGGCGAGCCGCGACATCGCGGTGCGCACCACATTGCCGTCGATATCGAGCGACTTGAAGAATTCGAGCAGCGTGCCGAGCCACACCGAGCCGCCGCGCGGCACGATGGAATCGCCGAACACGGTGATGATGATCGAGCCGGTGCGTGACGGCTCGCGCTTCAGCTGGTCGACGATGCGGGCAAGCGGCTGTGGCATGCCTCAACGCATAGCGCGTTTTGTCGATTCACGACAATGCGGGTTCTTTTCCTTCTCCCCGCGTGCGGGGAGAAGGTCGGGATGAGGGGGGCTCTCCGCAATCACGGTGCGAGTTGCGCCCGTGGAGACTCCCCCTCACCCGGATCGCATTGCGCTGCGCTTCATGCGATCCGGCCTCTCCCCGCAAGCGGGGCGAGGCAAGCAAGTCAGCGATTTGGATCGGGATAGACGATGCTGCGCCAGCCGCTGCGATCGAACGGCGCCCACTCGCCTTCCTTCTGCGCGAGGCGATCGGCAACCGCGTAGACCACGGCCGGGTGATGACCCATGCCGCAATGGCTGCTCTCGACCTCGATGCTGTCGGTCATTGACGAGGCCTGCTCGCGGCAGCCCTGCCAGGCGCAGACGCCGTCGGTGCGGCTGAAGATCGCGGTGGTCGGCACCGGCGGCGCGCTGGCGAGCGAGCCGCCGAAACGCGAATCCTCTTCATCGGCGCGCCGGCCGCTGGCCATCTCATAGACGCGCCAGGCGTTGGTCGAGTTCGGGCCGGCGGCAAACGGGCTGCCGAGCGTGATCACCTGGCGCACGCGCTCCGGCATCATCTTGGCGAGCTGGCGCGCATAGAGGCCGCCGAGGCTCCAGCCGACCACCGAGACCTTGCGGCCGGTGGTTTCATTCATCTCCTGCAGCAGCTCGACCATCCCGTCCTGCACGCCGGCGCGAAGCCCGAGATTGCGGCCCTGGCGCCAGCCGCTGACGGCGTAGCCCTTGCTCCTGAGAAAGTCGCGCAGCGGCCGGGTCGACATGTCGGAAGCGATCAGCCCCGGCAGCACCAGCACCGGATGCCCATCGCCGCGCGGCGCGAGGCTGAGCAGCGGCAATGCACCAAGAAAGGCGCCGAGCTCATGAATGGCGCGGCCTTCCAGGAACATCAGTGTCCTGGACGGCGGGCGTAGCGTCTGCGCAGCAACGGACATTTCAGCTCCTCTTCCGGCAGGGCCGCCGGCAATGGGACCAACGAGAATGGGTCAACGGAGTTGACGCGAACCCGGCGGAATCGTTCCGCAACGCAACAATCTGTCCTGAAAAGCTAGGGAACCGGCCACTTTCGTGCAAGCGGTCCAGGTCACACTTGCCACAACTAAAGTGACGTTCGTGCCCAATCGGTCACAGCAGCCGCAGCGTGTACTCCAGAGTGTAAAGTGCGAGGCCGGCAAGCCCGCCGATCAGCGCGCCGTTGAAGCGGATGTATTGCAGGTCCTTGCCGACATTGACCTCGATCAGGGAGATCAGCTGCTCCATGTCCCAGCTCTTCATCTGGTCGGCGATGAAGCCCGAGACGCCGCTCTTCTGCTCGGCGACGACGGTGCGCAGGATCGCCACGAGGCCCTGATTGATCTCGCCGCGCAGGTCGGTGTCGCCGTCGAGCGCGTCGCCGGCCTCGACCAACATTCGCGCCAGCTGATGCTGCAGCACCTGCGACTCACCCGAGGCGCTGCGTTCGATGAAGTCCTTGACGTTGGCCCAGATGGTGCGCCCGAGATTGGCAAGCTCCGGCCGCGCCATCAGATCGCGCTTGAGACCATCGATGCGATCGGCGAACGCCTTGTCGCTACCGAGCCGGTCGACAAAGGACAGCAGCATGCGATCGAACTCGCCGCGGAACGGATGCTGCGGGTCGTTGCGCACTTCCTCGAAGAATTTCGTGGCGGAAGCGATGATCCGGTTCACCACGAACTTGTCGGCACGATAGAGCCTGAGCAGCGTCGGCATCTCGGCGCGGACCTTGTCGCGGATCACCGCCATGGTCTCCTGCTGCGTCAGCGTCTGGTGCAGCACGCGCAGGATGTCGTCGAGCAGGCCGCCATGCTTGCCCTCCTGCACGAAGCCGCGCAGCGCGCCGGCCGCGAGCGGCGCGAGGTCGATCGAGAGCACCTGCGTCGTGACGCGGCGGCTGATGAACTGCATCAACCCCGAGCTCTCGGTCGCCGCGAATGCCTCGGGCAGCATCCGCAGCACGAAGCGGGCGAGATCCTCGGAACGTTTGCGGTCGCGCAGCCAGTCGGCGATGAACGAACCGAAATCGATCTCGCGCAGCTTGGCCTCGACCGGCCCGGATTCCAAAAAGTTGTTCTCGATGAACTCGCCGAGCTTCTCGGCGATGCGCGCCTGATTGCTCTGGATGATCGCGGTGTGCGGGATCGGCAGGCCGAGCGGCCGCTTGAACAAGGCGACGACGGCATACCAGTCGGCGAGGCCGCCGATGGTTGCGGCCTCGGCAAACGCGGCGATGAAACCGAACACCGGATGCACCGGCAGCAGTGCTTTCGCTGCGATGAAGATGACGAAGGTTGCCGCCAGCACGCCGGTCGCCAGCCACTTGACGCGCCGCAGCTCGGCCGCGCGTTCGACGTCGACTGGCGTTGCGATGAGGGCGGCGGGAAGGGTCATGTGGTTTCGCGGGGGTGACGAACGAAGCATAGCATGGCTCACCGCCGTCATTCCGGGGCGTGCGAAGCACGAACCTCAGGTGCGCAATTGCGCACCGGGGAATCTCGAGATTCCGGATCGCCGCTTCGCGTCGTCCGGAATGACGGTGGACACATGAGCTATGAAGGACACCGCCAAAAAAGAAGGCCCGCAAAATGGCGGGCCTTCGAAAAGGGCAGTTGGTCAGCGCGGCCGCGATCAGGCGGTCTTGCCGTAGACCTTGGCGAAGTTGTCCTGCGCGGTCTTCGCACCGTCGGTGACGAGCTTGCCGAGATACTCGGTGGTGGCCTTCGCCCGCGAGACGAACAGTTCGCCACGCGCACGGGCCAGCTCCGACTGGATCTGGGCGGCTTCGCTCAGCGACTTGGCGGACGCGAGCTTGTCGATACCAGCGAAGAACGCCTCGGCGTCCTGGTAGATCGCCTGCTGGATGTTGCGGCTGATCTTGGCGGCTTCGGTCACCGAACCGGCAACAGCGGACTCGATCACGTTGGTCACCTTCTCCGAGCCGGCATAGGCATCGGCAGCGCGGGTCTTGGCCGCCTCGGCCTGCTTCTTCACGAACTCACGGGCGGCTTCCGGAACTTCCAGGTTCTGAAGCTTGGTGAACGCCTCGGTGACGGGCGCGAAGGCTTCCTTGACGCTGTTCAGCACGGAATTGGTTTCGGTGGTCATTGGGGTCTCTCCATCCTCAGGTTTGAGCTATGGGCTCACCCCGTCCGGTTTGGCCCGGGGCAACGGTGTTATGACACACCTCATGGTGCACCGCAACATCGATGTTGCGGCGCGATATCACAAACCTGTGAACAGCACGAAGATCCGGCAGATTGCCTAGAGAACCAGCAGAATGAGGTTTCTAATTACCTCCGACCGCGTCGGATACCCCGTAAGCCTCCATTTGGGCCCGGACCTGAGCCACATTGTGCCCCAACACGACGATGTCGTGGGTCTTGCCCTCGACGTCGCGGACATGGTCGCGCAGCAGGGCCTCCGCCTTGAAGCCGAGGCTCTCGAACAGCGCAATTGCCGCCCGCTGGTCGACTGTCATCTGCACCGAGAACTTCTCCAGCCCGGCACCGAGCGCGATGGCGAAGGTCTCCTGCGACAGCGCCCGGCCGACGCCCTGCCCGCGCACGTCGAGCGACACCACCATCCGGATCTCGCCGACATGCGGCGACCAGGAATGCGGATCGCGCACCAGGGTGCCGCAGCCGACCACCTTGCCGTCCTTGATCGCGAGCAGGCTCGTGATGTCGCCGCGCTCGATCTCGTTGATCCAGGCCGACAGCACCTTCGGCTGGCTGATATTGCGCGGCAGGAACAAGAGATCATGCGTCGGCAGCTTTTGCGCGAAGGCCAGCACCGCGGCCTCGTGGTCCCGAATCATCAGGCGAAACTCGATGTCGCCCGCCTCGGTCTTGACGCGGCGCGGATAGGAACGTTGTTCGGTCATGTCGATCTCTCTCAAGTCGACCCTTCTTAGGTCGATCTCTTGCTCAACCAGGAGTCCAGTTTCGGCCACAGCCGCTTGATTGCATTGGCGCCGGCGACCAGCGAGACGTGACCGCCTTTCAGCATCACCTCCTCCTTGTCCTCGGAGCCGATCTTGGTGATCAGATGCTTTGCCGCATCATACGGCACGATGTGGTCGTGCTCGGCGACCGCATGCAGGATCGGCACCTTGATGTCTGCAAGCTTCGCCTCGCGGCCGCCGACCGTCATGGTGTCGTTGTAGAGCTTGTTGTCCCACATCAGGTCCTTGGTGATGGCGCGGAAATATTCGCCCGCGAGCGGCAGCGTGTCGGTCGCCCAGCGATCGAACATCCGGTACGACTTGACGAACTCGTCGTTCCAGATGTTGTCCCAGAGCTGAATCTGGCCGACGACACGCGCGGCCGGCCGCAACATGTCGAACGATTGCAGGATCAGTTCGGGCGGCATGTTGCCGGTGCTGTCGATCAGGCGGTCGACGTCGAAATAACGACGGTCGGCGAAATTCGAGAACAGCTTCATCTCGCGGAAATCGATCGGGGTGGTGAAGCAGATCAGGTTCTTCATCGGCCCGTCGTTGAAGATCGAGCCGTAGAGCAGCGACAGCACGCCGCCGAAGCAATAGCCGATCACCGAGACGTCCTTTTCGCCGGAATCCTGCTGCACGCGGCGGACCGATTCCGGAATGAAGTCGAGGACGTAATCCTCCATGCGCAGCGATTTTTCCTCCGGCTTCGGCGCACTCCAGTCCAGCATGTAGACGTCGAAGCCGCGCCTGAGCAGGAATTCGATGAAGCTCTGCCCCGGCACCAGGTCGAGGATGTAGCCGCGGTTGGTGGTCGCCATCACGATCAGGACCGGCACGCGATAGACTTCGCTGGCCAGCGGCCGGTAGTGATAGAGGTTCATGGTGCCGCGCGAATACAGCACGTCTTTCGGCGTCGAGCCGAGCGACGGACCGGAGCTCGAGAAATACTCGACGCCCTTGATGCTGCGCTGGATCGCGCGCTGCACCTCGGACTGGACCCGCTCGGAGATCGAGGCGAAATCAAAGGGGGTGGGAGCATTCATTTGCTGCCTCCCTCCGCCGGCGGCTGCTTGGTCCGCGGTGGCCGCGGCGTTGCGCCATGGCCGTCGTCCGGCGCCAGCGAATTGTGGTGCACCTGCTGCAGCAGCGTCTTGATCTCGTTGAGCTGGTTCTCCATCGATTGCAGGCGCTCCGCCATGCCGACGAGCTGGGCGCGGCTCGGCAGATTCATCGCCAGCAGATATTTCTCCATCAGCTCGCCGAGCTGCTTCTGCGCGCCGGCCGCGACGCCGCCGGCCTGGTTCATCGCCTTGGAAAATTCCGGCGAGCTCATGAGCTGGTTGCCGAAGGAGTTGAACCCCTTCTCCATCTCGCCAATCATCGTCTGCCAGATCACGGCAGGGTCGTTGCCCTTGTCGGCCATGCGGCGCTCCTCCACACCAATTTCGGGCGCTTGCCGCGCTTCGATTTGTTTCTGCCATACGACACTGTTGCTGCTGATCGGTCAACTGCGCGGCGCGACCGGCGACGCCGAGGCTCTTCTGCGCTGCGTCAATCCGTGGCATAGAGGTTCCTGACCGCGACACCAGCAAGGGACGCCCGTGACCACGCTCGCCCATCAGCCGCCGCAGATCATCCGCGCCAATGGCATCGACATCTGCTACGAGATTTTTGGCGATGCGAATGCCGAGCCGCTGCTCCTGATCATGGGCCTCGGCGCCCAGATGATCCACTGGGACGACGAGTTCTGCCGTCAGCTCGCCACGCGCGGTTTTCGCGTCATCCGATTCGACAACAGGGATATCGGCAAATCCTCCCGCCTGAGCGGCGGCAAGCGGCTGACCGCGCTCGAACTGCTCAAGCTCCGCTTCCTGAAGATCCCGGTCGCAGCGCCCTACAAGCTGGCCGACATGGCGAGGGACACGATCGGGCTGATGGATGCGCTCAGCATCCGCACCGCGCATCTGGTCGGTGCCTCGATGGGCGGCATGATCGCGCAGGAGGTTGCCATCACCTTCCCCGAACGCGTGCGCTCGCTGACCTCGATCATGTCGACCACGGGCAATCCGAAGATCCCGGGCCCGACCCGCGAGGCGACCGCGGTGCTGATGGCGCCACCGCCGAAGAGCAAGGAAGAGTATTTCGTCCGCTTCGGGCAGACCTGGAAAGTCCTGCGCAACGGCTCGTTTCCCGAGGATGAGGCGCTCGATCCCGAACGCGCGCGGCGCACCTTCGAGCGCGGCCTCAATCCGGAGGGCGTCGGCCGTCAGCTCCGCGCCATCCTCGCCTCGGGCAGCCGCAAGGAGCGCCTGCGCGGCGTCAAGGCGCCGACGCTGGTGATCCACGGTACCATCGATCCGCTGGTGCATCCCGAAGGCGGCAAGGACACCGCGGTCTCGATCCCGGGCGCGAAGCTCGTGATGATCGAGGGCATGGGCCACGCCCTGCCGATTCCGATGTGGCCACAGATCATCGACGCCATCGACAAGCACGCGCATGGCGCTGCGGCGAAGGCGGCGTGAGGCCGGAGCGTTTTCGAGCGAAGTGAATCCCGGTTCGCGTGAAGAAAACGCCTCAAAGCCAGAATCGAGAGTCCCGTCCCGATTCAATCGGAACGGGGCTCCGGTATCTCCCGGTAACCATGTGAGCCGGGAGTGCGTTCTTCCGGGCGCGGCATGGACGCTGTAGAGAGCGCTATCCACCGCTCAGCCACCGGGAGCAACCAGATGAAGACTCTTCTCCGGCCACGGACGGCCGTCGCCGCTCTCCTCCTCGCACTCGCGTCTTCATCGGCAATGGCGGCCGCCGGCGAGGCGCAGCAAGAGGCCAACCGCAAGGCGGTGCTGGCGTTCTACGAGAAGGGGCTGAACCAGAAGGACGCCGACGCAGCGCTCGCCTATGTCGGCAACCGCTATGTGCAGCACAATCCCGGCGCGGCCGACGGCCCCGAAGGCTTTCGCAAGTTCATCGGCTTCCTGCGCGAGAAGTTTCCGAACTCGCACAGCGAGATCAAGCGCTCATTCGTCGACGGCGACTACGTGATCCTCCACGTCCACGCCGTGCGCGAGCCCGGCACCCGCGGCAACGCGATCGTCGACATCTTCAAGCTCGAGGACGGCAAGATCGTCGAGCACTGGGACGTGGCGCAGCCCGTTCCGGAGAATCCCGCCAACAGCAACACGATGTTCTAAGGCATCGTGGTGGCTTGTGTTCAGCCACTGGCATGATCAGGCTGGCGAGCGCGCCGGGACGCCCGCTATTACTTGACCGCGATCCAGATCACGTGGCGGACACCGCGGCCTCGGCCGGTGGCGCGGACGGCAATTTCGTTGACCGCGAATCCGGCCCGGGTGAGCGATTTCGGGAACCTGGCATTCGGACCGGACGACCAGACGGCGAGCACGCCGCCGCGCCGCAACGCGGCGTGTGCGATCTTGAGCCCGGAGACATCATACAGCGCGTCATTGGCGTTGCGGGTGAGACCTTCAGGCCCGTTATCGACGTCGAGCAGGATGGCATCGAAGCTGAGCGGTTGGCGTTCGATCACGCTGGCAACATCCTCCTCCCGGATGCTCACGCGCGGATCGTTCAGGCTGTCGCCGAAGATCTCCGCCATCGGGCCTCGCGCCCAGGCAACGACAGCCGGCACCAGTTCGGCCACCACGATTCTCGCCTCGGGCCCGAGCACGGCGAGTGCGGCCCGCAGCGTAAAGCCCATGCCGAGGCCGCCGATCAGAAAATGCGGCCGTTCGACCGTCTCGATCCTCTTCGCGGCAAGCGTCGCCAACGCCTCTTCCGAGCCCGACAGGCGGCTGTTCATCAGCTCGTTGGTGCCGAGCATGATCGAGAATTCGCGGCCGCGCCGCATCAGACGCAATTCACCCTCGGTTCCGGGAATGCGCGCGGTATCGATCTTTTCCCATGGAATCATGCGGCGGCTTGTAACATGGCCGGCACCTCTGCCGTAGCCCGGATGAAGCGAAGCGAAATCCGGGGGCCAGTCCGCCCGCATGCGACGCTGTCCCGGATTACGCTTCGCTCCATCCGGGCTACAACGAAGCAGCTACCCACCTGTCCAGACGTCGAGCACGTAGCGGTTCCTGGTGCCCATTTCCTCGATCCAGCGCGCGGCGGCGTCGGTGTCGACACCGGTGCGCTCGCGATAGATCGACATCAGGGTCGCCTTGACGTCGGGCTCCATCCTGCCGCCGTCGCCGCAGACATAGACGATCGCTCCCTTCTGGATCAGCTCCCAGACCCGGTCCTTCTGCGCGGCGATGAGGTGCTGCACATAGGTCTTCGGGCCGCCGGCGCGCGAGAAGGCGGTGTGGAGTTCACTGACGCCGTCGGCTGCGAACGCCTTCAGCTCATCCGCATAGATAAAGTCCTGCTCGGGGTGCCGGCAGCCGAAGAACAGCATCGCCGGCCCCAGCGTCGCGCCCTGCGCCCTGCGCGCGGCGCGCTCCTGCAGGAAGCCGCGGAACGGTGCGAGCCCGGTGCCCGGCCCGATCATGATGATCGGCACGCCATTGTCATCGGGCAGGCGGAAGCCGGCCTTGGTCTCCTTGATGGTGGCGTGGACGGTGTCGCCGGCGCGGCGGCGCGCCAGATAGTTCGAGCAGACGCCCTTGTAGATGCCGCGGCCGGAACTTGCCGGCGCCTCCACCACGCCCACGGTGACACTGCAGCGCTGCGCCTCGCCGGCCGGAGACGACGAGATCGAATAATAGCGCGGCGCCAGCAGCGACAGCATTTCAAGATAGAGGTGGAACGGCAGCTCGCAGGCCGGATATTCCTCGAGCAGGTCGAACACCGATTTGCGCTTCGCCAAGACGTCGGTGCGATAGCACCCGGCCGACGCGTCGTCGTCGCCGACATAGGCCATCAGCTTCGGCTTGGTCACCGGGCAGCGGGTGTGCTCGGCCATGATCTGGATCTGCTTGCGGGTCGCGACCTGCTGCAGCTCGACGAACTCGGTGAGCAGCCGCCCGACCGACACGGCATTGCCGACCGGCAATTGCGCGCGGCGGCCTTCCGAGACCTGCAGACGGATCTGGTCGGCCGGCAGGAAGCCGAAGCGGCGCGCAACGGAATCGACCAATGTCGGATCGTTGCGCGGCACCACGCTGAGATGATCGCCGACGCGGTATTTCAGACTGGCCGGCAGCTCGACCTCGATATGCCGGGTCGAACGCTCCGACGGATGAGCGCCTGCCTTGGTCTGCAGCTCGCTATTGGCGAGCACCTTCATCGGCACCGCGCCGCCTTGCGTCACGATGGTATTGACCGCACCCTGCGCCACCGGCTCGATCGCGTAGAGCGGCTCGTCCTCGGCGGTGCGGGTGAAATTCCAGTCGATGCCGAATTCCTTGGTCGCGACCTTGGCCGCCTCCGGGAACCATTTCTGGAACTGGCCGTCGAGATCGCTGCGCGCATCGCCTTCGCCGCGCGGATAGACCGCGCGCGCGCCATGTTTGGTGAGCTGCTCGTCGATGAAACGCGGCACCGACTGGTAGGTCGCCGCCCAATCGCTGTTGCCGCAGCCGAACACCGCGTAGCGGACCTTGGCGAAGGCGTCCTTCGGCAGGTCGCTCTCGAGCCATTTGACGAACTGCGTGGCGTTGTCGGGCGCCGCGCCATTATAGGAGGCGCAGATGATCAGCACGCCGCCCTCCTCCGGCAGCTTGCCGACATAGTCGTCCAGCGGACCCAGCCGCGTCGCGAAGCCGTTGATCTCCGACAGATCCGCCATGCGGGTCGCCAGTTCCTCGGCGGAGCCGAGATTGGAGCCGTACAGCACCAGCATCGGCGTGTTGTGGCCGGGACGCGTGGTCGGCGCGCGCGGCGCCTTCGGCGCGGCCGCAACCGCCCCCGTGCTGCCGGTGAACGCGCCGCGGTCCTTGTCGTCGCGCGGCCGCACCTTGATCCTGAAGCCATCCGGCTTGACCGTCAGCGTCTCCTTCAGATGCATCTGGTAGCGATGCACGTCGATCAGCTTGAAGCGTTGCAGGATCATCCCGATCGCCAGCGCCGCCTCGTGCATGGCAAAGCCGCGGCCGATGCAGGCGCGCTGGCCGTTGCCGAACGGCTTCCAGGCATTGATCGGGCGCTTGGCCTCCGCCTCACGGCTAAAATTCTCGGGATCGAACACGTCGGGGTTCGGACCCCAGACGCTGGGATCGCGATGCAACGCCATCACCAGGATGGTGATGAAGGTGTTCTTCTTCAGCTTGTATTTGCCGCCGATCATCTCATCGTTGAGCGGCGCGATGCCGTAGGCCGGCGCCGGCGGCCACAGCCGCAGCGCCTCCTTCAGGCATTGGGTGATGTAGGTGAGCTGCGTCACCTGCTGATAGGTCGGCCGCGCGTTGACGTCGGGCCCGAGGACACGGTCGACCTCCTCATAGGCCTTCTTCAGCACCTCGGGGTGCTTCAGCAGCGCATAGATCGTGCACGACAGCAGGCCGCTGGTGGTCTCGTGGCCGGCGATCAGGAAGGTGTTGATCTGGTAGCGGATGTTGACGTCGTCGAGCTGCTCGCCGGTGGCGCGGTCGACACCGGTCATCATCGCCGCCAGCATGTCCTTCTTGTCGTCGGTCGCGGCCGTGTTGCCGCGCCGCTCGGCGATGATCTCGTCGACCATCTTGTTCATGAAGGCGACGTCGTCGGCGAGCGTCTTGCGCCGCTTCTGCATCCACAGACCCTCGAGCGGCAGGCCGCGGGTCATCATGATGGTTTCGAGCGAGCGCACCAGCGATTCCACGAACGGGTGGTAGTCGCGGCGGTAGAACGAATTGAAGCGGTAGTCGAAGCCGCAGAGGCCGATGGTGTCGAGGGTGAGCGCCGTCATGTCGTGGACGACCTCGATCTCCTCGTCGGCGTTGAGGCGCTCCCATTTCTTGACCAGCTGCTCGGCGATATCGACCATGCTCGGGTGGTACGACTGCATGGCGCGGTTGCCGAACGGCTGCATCAGGATGTTGTGCGCCTTGCTCCAGTTCGGCTCCCTGGTGTCGGCCGTGAACAGCCCGTCACCGCCGACCGCGCGCACCCGGCGCAGCGAGCCGCGCACCGCCTTGTCGAAGCGTTTCTCGTCGGAGAGCTCGTCGACCAGGTCGTGGCCGGACACGATCACGAGCGGCGCACCCATCATGTCGAGCCAGAAGATCGGTCCGAGCTCCTTGGAGAGCTTGACGAGATGCTGCACCGGCGCGGTCGAGTCCAGCGACAGCATATTGCCGACCACCGGCTTCGTCGGCGGATGCGGAATCGGACTCAGTCTGTTGCCGGACGCCATGTTGAGATTGCCCCTCTAACCTCAGTCATTCCGGGATGGTCCGAAGGACCAGACCCGGAATCTCGAGATTCCGGGTTCGATGCTGCGCATCGCCCCGGAATGACGACGTCATCGTCACCCAAATCGCTTTCTGCGCCATTCGATCAGCTTCGCGCTGACTTCGTCAGGCTTTTCCTGCTGCGTCCAATGGCCGCTGTCCTTGACCAGGTACTTCTCGAGGTCCGGCACCAGCCGCTCCATGCCGTCGGCGGCCGAGGGCGGCAGCACCGCGTCGTTCTCGGCCATGATCATCAGCGACGGCACCCGGACGTGATGGTCCAGCCCGGCCGAGCGCTCCCAGTTGCGGGTGAAATTGCGATACCAGTTGATGCCGCCGGTGAAGCCGGTCTTGGTGAAGGTGTCGACGAACACTTTTTTCTCGTCCGCCGACAGGATCGGCGTGCGCGGATCATGCTTGGCGTCGTAATTCGCGATCATCTGCGGAAACGCCAGATTGAGCCGCGCCGAGGCGCCGACGCCGGCGATCGGCTGTTCGGGCGGCGCGTCCGCCGGACGCGGCGCCGGCTTGCGCATGAAGGCGTCGAAGGTCTGCTCGACGCGGCTGCCGAAGATGCGGTCGGGCTCGCGCGCCGGATCCTGGAACTGGACGATGTACATGTGATCGCCGAAGCGTTGGCGGAACAGCGCGATCGGGTCCATCGGCGCGCGGTCCCAATGCGGCGTGTTGACGCCGACGACGCCGGCGACCCGCGCAGGATGCCTGAGCGGCATCTGCCAGACGACAAAGCCGCCCCAGTCGTGACCGACGAAGATCGCCTTGTCGACCTTGAGATGGTCGAGCAGGCCGACGAGGTCGCCGGTCAGGTGCTCCATGTCGTAGGCCTCGACCGGCTCCGGCCGGTCGGTCGCGCCATAGCCGCGCTGATCCGGCGCAATCACCCGGATGCCGGCCTCGCCCAGCGCCTTGATCTGGTGGCGCCAGGAGAACGCCAGTTCAGGCCAGCCGTGGCACAGCACCACCGGCGGCGTGTCGGTCTTGGGGCCTGCTTCATAAAACCCCATGCGGATGCCGTTCGTCTCAGCGAACTGCAGCGGTGGCATTTCAATCATCGACCGGGATCCTTATTCAGCTGCGCCCTTGATGTCCGCAGGCGGGGGAGCGAACGCCGCCTCGAGGACATCGAACTCGAGCGGCAGCATGTCGCACATCACCTGCACGTGGGGAATGATGTTGGCGCCCACGATGAAGCCGAAATCGAGCTGATCGCGGTAGCTCTGCACGGTGATGTTGAGCGCCACGCCGTGGGTCGAGATCGAAACCGGGAAGATGTGCAGCAGCTCGGCACCCGCCGCATACAGCGTCTGCCGCGGCCCCGGCACGTTCGAGACCGTGATGTTGGTGGCCGGCGGCAGCACGTTGGAGAGGTCGGAGCGGCTGTAGAGCAGCGCCAGGATCTGCACCAGGATCGGCGCCCCCAGCAGCGAGATGTTGGTGACCTGCGGCACCAAGGCGCGCAGCGGATGCGACATCTCCTTGGACCTGGTCGACTGCGCGATGATGGTTTCCAGCCGCTTCCTGGGGTCTTCGATGTCGGTCGCGATCGAGCAGATCATGCCGAACACCTGGTTGTTGGATTCGGCGTTGCCCTCCTCGCGCAGCGAGATCGGAACACCTGCCGTCAGCGACTTGTTCGGCAGCGCACCCTGGCTGATCAGATAGCGCCGCACCACACCGGAGGCGAGCGCCAGTACGACGTCGTTGAGCTTGCCGCCCGACGCCTTCGCCAGTGCCTTGGCACGCGACAGCGAGATCGAGGTGCCGGCAAAGCTGCGTTCAGACGAGATCGCCTTGTTGAGGATGGTCGGCGGCGAGGACATCGCCTGCAGGCTCTCGCGCGACCTCGGATCGGCGACCTTGGCGACGACGTCGGACAGGCTCTTCATGACCGTCGGCATGGAGCCGGCGAACTTCACCGCGCTCTCGATCTGGAACATGGCGTTGTCGAACAGGATCGAGCCGAGGTCGCTCTTGCCGGAGCGCGGCAGCTCCAGGCTCTTCTGCGCAGCGGCGGCCGCCTCGAACGGCTGGGTCCAGAGCTGCTGATAGGCATCGATCAGATTGGCCGCGATGTCGCGCGGCTCCTGCGCGACCTTCTTCGCGCTCGGCGGCTCGATCTCGCGCGGCACCGGCGTCAGGTCGTAGATCATGCTGGTCAGCGCGGCGCCGGCGCCGCCGTCGATGCAGGCATGGTGCATCTTGGAATAGAGCCCGATCTCGTTGTCCCTCATGCCCTCGAAGACATAGAACTCCCAGAGCGGTCGGGCGCGGTTCAACAGCTTGGCGTGCATCCAGCCGACGATACGCTCCAGCGTCGCGCGATCGTGCGGCGCCGGCAGGCTGGCGCGGAAGATGTGACGGTCGATGTCGAACTGATCGTCCTCGACCCAGGACGGGTGATCGATGTCGAGCGGCGCCTTCTGCAGCCGCGCCTTGAGGATCGGCGCGATGTGCAGCCGCGAGGCGATCATCGCCTTGAACTCCTCGAAGAAGTCGCCCTTGTAGCCGTCGGGCAGGCGGAAGATCGCCATGCTGCCGACATGCATCGGCATTTCCGGCGTTTCCAGATAGAGAAACGATGCGTCCAGCGAGGACAGCTTCTTGGCGTCGCTCATGATCTCCTCCCGAGAGCCTACTTACGCGGGCGCCTTGGGCGGCGCTTCTCGTCGTTTGGTCAGGATAGTGCCTGTTCTGCCGGCCCGTAGGCAATGGCAAAGGGGCCCGAGCGGTCAAAATGCCGGAATTCCCCTTCCGGCTGGGCCAGCCGGTCGGCAATCGCCCACAGCGCCGCGGGATTGACGCCGAGGCCGATATGGCTAGCGAAATGCACCTCGATGTTCTCGGCGGTGGCCGACGGCCGCACGCGCGAGGTCCGCCAGTTCACGATGCCATCGGTGCGGGAATAGATCGAGGTCGTCGGCACCGGCATGTCGCCGGCGATCGCGGCGCGGATCTCCGGGATGTCGCCTACACCTTCGCCGGACAAGAGCTCATAGAGCCGCGTCGCGTTGGTGGCGCGGATGTCGTCGGCGAACGGGCTGCCCAGCGTGATGATGGAGCGCACCAGCTCCGGCATCTGCGACGCCAGGTCGCGCGCATAGACGCCGCCGAGGCTCCAGCCGATGATCGAGACCTTGCGCCCGGTCGCCTCATGGACCCGCTTCAGCAGATCGCGCAGCGCAGCCCGCCTGCTGGAAATCCCGCCGAAATTGCGGCCCATGTTCCAGGCATAGGCGTCGTAGCCGAGCTCCTTCAGATAGCGCCGCATCGGCGCCATCGACAGGTCGCTGGCGAGGAAGCCCGGCAGCGCCAGCACCGGATGACCATCGCCCTTCGGCGCCTGCATCAGGAGGGGCGACAACAGCAGGCTCGAATTGAGTTCGAGCACGCCGCGCGCCTCCGCCAGCATCAGGAACAGGCTCGGCGGGCGCAACCGGCGTTCGGTCCCATCAACGCTCCTGTCCATGCCGGCCACTATTTCTTCTTGCTCGCGCCGCCGAAGCCGGCCATCGCCACGAACATGTCCTGGAAGCGCTCGGCGAGCTTGGGATCGAAGGTGAACCAGCTCTGCATCAGCGATTCCGGCGAAATCTTCTCGATGTTCGACAGCATCTGCTGCTGCAGCTTGTCCATGACGGCGGTTTGCATCGGTCCCACATCCGGCAGGCCGAAGAACTGCCGCGCTTCGAGGGGCGTACAATCTATCTCGACGTTGACCTTCATATCCGCCTCCTCAAATGCGCCCTGGCCCGCCATAGTATCGCCGGGACGGGGCGAGTTGCGCAAGCGAGCCGTACCTGCCCCGGGGGGCAGTCGGCCTCAATCATCCGTTATGGTCAACCAAACCGTTTGGAGCGGTTGCTCCAAACCGTCAGGAGCGGTTGCTCGAGGCGCGCCGGTGATCATTCCCGTGACCGACAAGCGGCACTCCGAAAGTCGAATGTCACGCGTTCGCGCCAACGGCCTACTCTCCAATCCGGTTCATTGCGCTGCACCCGCGCGGACGGGTTAACCCTTTGGCAAATCGCGCTTGCGCGGCCGGTAAACTCTGGCAACATGGATCAATAATACCAGCCGGACAAAGCAGCCGGCGGACAAGAACGGGGACGCGGGATTACATGTCGGTACGTTGGAGTTTGTTTGCGGCGACTGTCGCCGCACTCGTCGCCTTTGCTTTGCCGGCATCGGCCCAGACGTTGAAGTATGCGAACCAGGGCGAGCTGAAGTCGCTGGATCCCTACACGCTGAAGGAAACCACGACGATCGCGCACCACGCCCACGTCTACGAAGGCCTCACCGCGCGCGACAAGGACCTCAAGATCATTCCGGCCCTGGCGGAAAGCTGGGAGACGCTGAGCCCGACCAAATGGCGCTTCCATCTGCGCAAGGGCGTGAAATTCCACAATGGCGATCCCTTCACCGCCGACGACGTGCTGTTCTCGGCCGAGCGCGTCCGCGCCAAGGGCTCGAATTTCCTCAGCAACGTCCCGGCCGACGCCAAGTTCAGCAAGGTCGACGACTACACCGTCGACGTGACGCTCGACTCGCCCAATCCCATCCTGATCTCGCAGTGGGATAGCTGGTACATCATGGACAAGAAGTGGTGCGAGGAGAACAACTCGGTTGCACCGACGCCGGCCTCCGCAACCACGCCGAGCTATGCGGCGCTGCACGAGAACGGCACCGGTGCCTTCACGATCGAGAGCCACCAGCCCGGCGTGAAGACCGTGTTCAAGGCGTTTCCCGGCTATTGGCGCAAGCCCGAGCATAATCTCAAGGAGATCATCTTCACCCCGATCGGCTCCGACGCCACCCGCGTTGCCGCGCTGCTCTCGGGCGAAGTCGACGTCATCGAACCGGTTCCGCTCCAGGACATCCAGCGCGTCAATTCCAGCGGCGTCGCAACCGTCATGACCGCGCCGGAGATTCGTACCATCTTCATCGGCATGGATACGGCGCGCGACGAGCTGCTGTATTCCAACGTCAAGGGCAAGAATCCGTTCAAGGACATCCGCGTCCGCGAAGCTTTCTACAAGACCATCGACGTCGATCTGATCAAGACCCGCGTCATGCGCGGCATGTCGACCCCCTCGACGTTGATGATCGCCCCCGAGCTCTATCCGCTGTCGAAGGAATTCACCCGGCCGAAGCTCGATCCTGATGGTGCCAAGAAGCTGCTGGCCGACGCCGGCTATCCGAACGGCTTCGAAGTCACGATGGACTGCCCGAACGACCGCTACGTCAACGACGCAGCGATCTGCCAGGCGGTGGTCGGCATGCTGGCCCGCATCGGCGTCAAGGTGAACCTGCTGGCGCAGCCGAAGGCGCAGTATTTCGCCAAGGTGCTGAAGCCCGGCGGCTACCAGACCTCGTTCTTCATGCTGGGCTGGACGCCCGCGACCTCCGACTCGCACAACGTGCTGCACGACATTCTCGGCTGCCGCGACGATCCGAAGGATGCCACCCGGGGTGAGGCCAATCTCGGTGGCTATTGCAACAAGGAAGTCGACGCGCTCACCGACAAGGTGCTGGTCGAGAGCGACACTGCCAAGCGCGACCAGTTGATCAAGCAGGCCTACGACATCGTCATCAAGGATTACGGCTACATTCCGCTGCATCAGCAACCGCTGGTGTGGGGCGTGTCGAAAAAGGTCAAATTGACCCAGCGCGCGGACAACCAGGTGCTGCTCTACTGGGCGACCAAGCAGGGTGAATAGTGGCTTTGGCGAATTGGGTCCCGGAAGCGCAGGCTTCCGGGACCTCGCGTTTTCCGGCCGCGCAAAGCCGCGCGCCGAATGTCAAAGGCAGTGAAAGGTAGAGATGCTGGCTTTCACTCTTCGCCGCTTCCTGCAGGCGATCGGCGTGATGCTCGCCGTGGGCGTGATCGCGTTCGCGATGTTCCGCTTCGCCGGCGACCCGGTGAACCAGATCGTCTCGATCGACACCTCGGCCGCGCAGCGCGCCGAAATCCGGCACTCGCTCGGCCTTGACGATCCGGTGCTGGTGCAGTTCGGCCGCTACTTCATCAATGCGCTGCAGTTCAAGTTCGGCGTGTCCTACCAGTTCCGCCTGCCGGTCTCTTCGCTGCTGGCGGAGCGGCTGCCGGCGACGCTGGAGCTTTCGATCTGCGCGACGCTGTTCGCGATGGTGGCCGGCATCCTGATGGGGGTCTATTCGGCGCTGCGCCGCGACACCGTGCTTGCCAAATTATTCCAGGCGGTATCGCTGATCGGCATTTCGCTGCCGACCTTCCTGATCGGCATCCTCCTGATCTATCTGTTCGCGGTGACGCTGGGCTGGCTGCCCTCCTTCGGCCGCGGCGAGGTGGTGAAGCTCGGCTGGTGGACCACCGGACTGCTGACCGTCTCGGGCCTAAAGGCGCTGATCATGCCGGCGATCACGCTCGGGTTGTTCCAGATGACCCTGATCATGCGGCTGGTGCGCGCCGAAATGCTGGAAGTGTTGCGGACCGACTATATCCGCTTCGCCCGCGCCCGCGGGCTGACCACGCGCGCAATCCATTTCGGCCATGCGCTGAAGAACACCCTGGTTCCCGTGATTACGGTGGCCGGCCTGCAGTTTGGCTCGGTTATTGCTTTCTCGATCATCACCGAAACCGTGTTCCAATGGCCGGGCATGGGACTTCTCTTCGTGCAGGCCGTGCAGAATGTCGATATCCCGATCATGGCCGCATATCTGTTGATGGTCTCGCTGATCTTCGTCACCATCAATCTCGTGGTCGACATCCTCTACACCGTGGTCGATCCGCGCTTGCGCTCGACCGTCGGCCGCGCGGCGTGAGGGCTGACCGATGTCCGATGCCGTCGTCCCCCATCGTTCCCAGGACAACCAGGCCCCTGCCGGCTGGTTCAGGCGCGCGCTCGACAGCGACATCTTCTATTCGTTCCGCCGCTCCAGGCTGACGATGGTCGCCGCCGTGATCACCTTGCTGTTCTTTCTGCTCGCAATCTTCGCGTCGTGGCTCGCGGTGCAGAACCCGTTCGACCCGGCGCAGCTGCAGCTGATCAACTCGCGGATCGCGCCGCTGTGGACCGCCGACGGCCAAAGCCCGTTCCTGCTCGGCACCGACGAGCAGGGCCGCGACGTGCTCTCGGCGATCCTTTACGGCCTGCGCATCTCGCTTGCGGTCGGCCTGGCCGGCGTGGTCTTTGCCGGCGCGCTCGGCATCGCCCTCGGGCTGATCGCAGGCTATTTCGGCGGCGTGGTCGACACCGTGATCATGCGGATCGCCGACGTGCAGCTCACCTTCCCCGCGATCCTGATCGCACTGCTGGTCAACGGCGTCGCCAAATCGCTGCTCGGCAACCGGCTCGACGAGATGAGCACGCTCGGCGTCCTGATCATCGCGATCGGTCTCAGTTTCTGGGTGCAATATGCCCGCACCGTGCGCGGTTCGGTGATGGTCGAGAAGAACAAGGATTACGTCGCCGCGGCGCAGCTGATCGGCCTGCCGGCGCCGAAGATCATGCTGCGGCACGTGCTGCCGAACACGATGGGCCCGATCCTCGTCATCGCCACCATCAACCTCGCGCTCGCGATCATCACCGAGGCGACGCTGTCGTTCCTTGGCGCCGGCATGCCCGACACCATGCCCTCGCTCGGCACCCTGATCCGGATCGGCAACAACTATCTGTTCGCCGGCGAATGGTGGATCGTCGCCTTCCCCGGTATTGCGCTGGCCGGCCTGATCCTCTCCATCAACCTGCTCGGCGACTGGCTGCGCGACGCCCTCAATCCGAAGCTCCGATGACCAAGCCTGTTCTTTCCGTGCACAATCTCGAGGTGGAATTCGTCACCCGCCGTGCGACCTTGCGCGCCATCAACGGCGTATCGTTCGACATCGCCAAGGGCGAGGTGCTCGGCGTGGTCGGCGAGTCCGGCGCCGGCAAATCGGTCACCGGCCTTGCCGTGATCGGCCTGATCGATCCGCCCGGCCGGATTTCCGGCGGCGAGATCGAACTGTCGGGCACGCGGATCGACCATCTTCCGCCGGAAGAGATCCGCCGCATCAGGGGCAAGCGGATCGGAATGATCTTCCAGGATCCGCTGACCAGCCTCAATCCGCTCTACCGGATCGGCGACCAGATCATCGAGACCATTCGCACCCACAGCAATCTGAGCGAGAGCGCCGCGCGCAGGCGCGCCATCGATCTGTTGGCCGAGGTCGGCATTCCCGCGCCGGAAAAGCGCATCGACGGCTACCCGCACGAATTCTCCGGCGGCATGCGCCAGCGCGTCGTGATCGCGCTTGCGATCTGCGCCGAGCCCGAGCTGATCATCGCGGACGAGCCGACCACCGCGCTCGACGTCTCCGTGCAGGCACAGATCATCGCGCTGATCAAGCGGCTCGGCCGCGACCACGGCACCGCCGTGATGCTGGTGACCCACGACATGGGCGTGATCGCCGAGACCTGTGACCGTGTGGCGGTGATGTATTCCGGCCGCATCGCCGAGATCGGCCCGGTGCAGGAGGTGGTGCGCAACCCGCTGCATCCCTATGCCAAGGGCCTGATGGGCGCGATCCCGACCCTCGCCGGCGAGGACAAGCGCCTGGTGCAGATCCCCGGCTCGATGCCGCGGCTGTCGGCGATTCCGCCAGGCTGCCCGTTCAATCCGCGCTGCGCGTTTGCCTTCGATCGCTGCCACGTCGAACGCCCTGAGCCGATCCGGCAGGGCACGCGATCCGTCGCCTGCCACCTGTTCGAGCCGGCGAAGGAGACGGCGGCATGAGCGGGACATTGATCGAGGTCAGGAATCTGCGCCGCGTCTTCGACGTCTCCAAGCCGTGGCTCAACCGCTTGATCGAGGGCGGCCATCTCGAATTCCTGAAAGCCGTCGATGGCGTCTCTTTCGACATCAAGCGCGGCGAGACCTTCGCGCTGGTCGGCGAATCCGGCTCCGGCAAGACCACCGTCGCCCGCATGGTGGTCGGCCTGCTGCCGCCGAGCTCGGGCGAGGTCGTCATCGACGGCGTCTCGATGACCGATCCGCGGCAGGGCCAGGCACGCCGCCGGCTGCGCCGGCGCATCCAGATGGTTTTCCAGGATCCCTATGCGAGCCTCAATCCGCGCTACCGGGTCGCCGCCATCGTCGCCGAGCCGATCCGCGCCTTCGACCTGATCCAGGGCGAGCGCGACATCAAGGCCCGGGTCGGCGAATTGCTCTCGCTGGTCGGCCTGCACCCCGACGACGGCCAAAAATTCCCGCACGAATTTTCCGGCGGCCAGCGCCAGCGCATCGCGATCGCCCGCGCGCTGGCATCCGAGGCCGAGTTCATCGTCTGCGACGAGCCGACCTCGGCGCTCGACGTTTCCGTGCAGGCGCAGATCCTCAATCTGATGCGCGACCTGCAGGACAAGTTCGGCCTCACCTATCTCTTCATCAGCCACAATCTCGCAGTGGTCCGCCACATGGCGAGCCGGATCGGCGTGATGTATCTCGGCCGCATCGTCGAGATCGCCGAGGGTCGGGAATTGTTCGAGAACCCGCGGATGCCCTACACGAAGATGCTGCTCGGCGCGGTTCCGGACCTTGCGATGTCCGGTCGCCAGCGGATCCCGGTGAAGGGCGAAATTCCGAATCCGATCGATCCGCCGCCGGGCTGCTCGTTCAACCCGCGCTGTCCCCTCGCCTTCGATCTCTGCCGCCAGAAGACGCCGGAACTGATCGACGGCGTCGCGTGCCATGCCGTCAACAGTCCCGCCGCCGTTCCGGCATGATCACGCGGATGGGAGCGGCCATGTGCACCAAGCGGTTGGCATACCAGCCGGCCTGTGATCAAGTGCGCCCGCCGAGAAGGCCCAACAACAAACCGACGAACGGTCAATCGCCATGAGCAACATCAACCCCGATCCGTTCACAACCCGGCCCGAGATCGAAGGCACCTTCGGCGTCGTCACCTCGACGCACTGGATCGCCACCGCGGTCGGCATGGCAACGCTGGAGAAAGGCGGCAACGCCTTTGACGCCGGAGTGGCCACCGCCTTCACGCTACAGGTGGTCGAGCCGCATCTGAACGGCCCCGGCGGCGACGTTCCGATCATCGTGCACGACGTCAAGCGCGGCAAAAGCGAGGTGATCTGCGGCCAGGGCCCGGCGCCGGCGAAGGCAACCATCGCGCATTATCGCAGCGAGGGTCTCGAGATGGTGCCCGGCACCGGCCTGCTTGCGGCCTGCGTGCCCGGCACATTCGAATCCTGGATGCTGCTGCTGCGCGACTACGGCACCATGAAACTGCGCGACGTGCTGGAGCCCGCGATCGCCTACGCGCGCGACGGCTATCCGCTGGTCGAGCGTGCATCGGCCACCATCAAGACCGTCGAACAACTGTTCCGGAAATACTGGACCACATCGGCGGACGTCTATTTGCCCAACGGCGAGGTGCCGAAGCCCGGCACCATCTTCACCAACAGGAAGCTCGCGGAGACCTACGCACGCATCCTCACCGAGGCGGAGAGTGCCGGCGGCGATCGCGTCGCGCAGATCGAGCGCGCGCGGCAGGCCTGGTCGAAGGGCTTCGTCGCTGAGGCGATCGACAAGTTCTGCCGCACCCAAGAGGTGATGGACGTTTCCGGCTCGCCGCATCGCGGCGTCCTGTCGGCCGACGACATGGCGCGCTGGCAGCCGACCATCGAGGCGCCGCTCACCTACGACTACGGCCGCTACACCGTGCAGAAGGCCGGGGTCTGGAGCCAGGGTCCGGTGATGCTGCAGCAGCTCGCGCTGCTGAAGGGTTTTGAGCTCGACGGGCTCGATCCCGCAGGCCCCGACTTCATCCATCTGCAGATCGAAGCCGCCAAGCTCGCCTATGCCGATCGCGAGACGTTCTACGGCGATCCGAAATTCACCGACATCCCGATCGAAACGCTGCTGTCCGATGCCTATAACAACGAACGGCGCAAGCTGATCTCGAAAGACAAGGCTTCGCTCGACTTCCGCCCCGGCGCGGTCGAGGGCTTCGGCGGCGTTGTGAAGTTGCGACACGCCGAAGGGCATCGTGAAGCGGTCGGCGCCATGGGCGCGGGCGAGCCGACCGTCGGCCGGTTCGGCGAAGTGCGCGGCGACACCGTGCATTTCGACATCATCGACAAGGCCGGCAACATGATCTCGGCGACGCCGTCCGGCGGCTGGCTGCAGTCCTCGCCGGTGATTCCCGAGATCGGTTTCTGCCTCGGCAGCCGCGCCCAGATGTTCTGGCTCGAAGAGAACCACCCTGCTTCGCTCGCGCCGGGCAAGCGGCCGCGCACCACACTCTCGCCGACCATGGCGCTGCGCGACGGCGAGCCGTATCTCTCCTGGGGCTCGCCGGGCGGCGATCAGCAGGACCAGTGGATCACGCAGTTCTTCCTGCGTCATGTGCACGCCAGGCTCAATCTGCAGGAGGCGATCGACGCGCCGGCCTGGCACTCCGAGCATTTCCCGATCTCGTTCTGGCCGCGCACCTCGCGGCCCGGCGTCCTGGTGCTGGAAAACCGCGTGCCAAAATCGACCATCGACGAATTGAAGCGCCGCGGCCATGTGGTCGAGATTGGTCCCGATTGGTCGGAAGGCCGCCTCACCGCGGCCTCGAAGGTCGGCGCCCGCCGCCGCGCCGCCGCCAATCCGCGCGGCATGCAGGGTTACGCCGCAGGCCGCTAGACGAGATGACCATCGTATCATGATGACGTCGGATCGAATTGCGGGCCAAGCCTCAAACTCCACCTCGCGCCGCTTGCGGGGAGAGGCACAGGCCGCCTACGGCGGCCGTCCTCAAGAACGCCGAAGCGGAGCTTCGGCTATGTCGCATCGAAGATGCGATCTGGGTGAGGGGGAGGCTCCGCAAACCCGACATCTGCCGCTTTCGCGGAACGAGCCCCTCACCCCAACCCTCTCCCCGCGAAGAGCGGGGAGAGGGAGAAGAGACGTAAGATGACCTGGTCGATCATCGCCCGCGACAGCGCCACCGGCCAGCTCGGCATCGCCGTCGCGACGCGGTTCTTCGCGGTCGGCGCGCTGGTGCCGCACATCGCACCCGGGATCGGCGCGGTGGCGACGCAGGCGCTGGTCAATCCCTATTACGGCATCGACGGCCTCGCGCTGCTGCGCGGCGGCAACAGCCCGCATGAGGTGATCGCGGCGCTGATTGCGCCCGACAGCGGCCGCGAGAGCCGGCAGCTCCACGTCATGGACGCCAGGGGCCGCATCGCTGCGCATTCCGGCAAGGACTGCGTCGACTGGTTCGGCCATATCGCCGGCGACGGGTTCTCGATCGCCGGCAACATGCTGGCCGGCCCCGCGGTGCTCGACGAGACCGCGCGCGTCTATGCCGCGAACGAGAAGCTGCCGTTCGCGGAGCGGCTGATCAAGGCGATGTTCGCCGGCGAAGCGGCCGGCGGCGACAAGCGCGGCAAGCAGTCGGCGGCTCTCTTAATTCACGGCGCGGAGGAATGGCCATTGCTCGACCTGCGCGTCGACGACCACGCCGATCCCCTGCGCGAGCTCGAGCGGCTGGAGGCCGTCAGCCGCGAGCACTGGGCGCCATTCCGGAGCTTCATGCCGACCCGCGACAACCCGGCCGGAACCAGCGATCGCGCCACCATCGACGCCGGCATCGCGGCGGCAACCACGAGCCGTAAATGACAGCAGGCCCGCTGATCGAGATCGAAGGCCTGCGCGTCACCTTCCAGGGCGATGACGGCCGCACCACGCATGCCGTCGACAGCGTCGATCTCTCCGTCGCCAAGGGCGCCACGCTCGGCCTGGTCGGCGAGTCCGGCTGCGGCAAGAGCGTGACCTCGCTCGCGATCATGGGGCTGTTGCCGAAGCAATCCGCCGCGGTGTCCGGCGCGATCCGCTTCGACGGCTTCGACCTGCTCGAGGTGCCGGACGAGACGTTGCGCGACCTGCGCGGCGATCGCCTTGCGATGATCTTCCAGGAGCCGATGACCTCGCTCAATCCGAGCTTTACCATCGGCGACCAGATTACGGAGACGATTCTGCGCCATCGCGGCGGCTCCCGCCGCGCGGCGCGCGAACGCACCATCGAGCTGCTGCGCCGCGTGCATATTCCCTCGCCCGAGAAACGCATCGACGAGTTTCCGCACAAGCTGTCCGGCGGCATGCGCCAGCGCGTGATGATCGCGATGGCGCTGGCCTGCGATCCGCAGCTTCTGATCGCCGACGAGCCGACCACCGCGCTCGACGTCACCTTGCAGGCGCAGATCCTCGATCTGATGCGGGAGCTGAAGGCTGCGAGCGGCGCCGCGATCATCCTGATCACCCACGATCTCGGCGTCGTCGCCGAAGTCTGCGACGAGGTCGCGGTGATGTATGCGGGCGAAATCGTCGAGCGCGCGCCGGTCGACGAGCTGTTCGCCAATCCGCAGCATCCCTACACGGTCGGCCTGCTCGGCTCGATCCCGCGGCTCGACCGCCGCACCAGCCATCTCGCCACCATCGAGGGCATGGTGCCGAACATGGCGAACCCGCCCGCCGGCTGCCGCTTCGCCGCGCGCTGTCCGTTCGTCGAGGATGCCTGCACCAAATCGCCGCCGCCGCTCGCGCTGCTGAGCCCGACCCACGCCTCGCGCTGCATCCGCGCGCCGCTGGAGCGGCTGGTGTCATGACGGCGCTGCTCGAGGTCGAAGGGCTGGTGAAGCATTTCGTCGCCGAACGCTCGCTGTTCGGCCGGCCGACCGCCCATGTGAAGGCGGTCGACGGCGTCAGCTTCACGGTCGAGGCCGGCAAAACGCTGGCGCTGGTCGGCGAATCCGGCTGCGGCAAATCCACCGTCAGCCGGCTGGTGCTGCGGCTGATCGAGCCGGATGCCGGCCGGATCCGCTTCGAGGGCCGCGACCTCGGCACGCTCAATGCCGAGCAGCTGCGCGCATTCCGCCGCGACGCGCAGCTGATCTTTCAGGACCCCTACGCCTCGCTCAACCCGCGTATGACGGTGAGCCAGATCCTGACCGAGCCGCTGGCACTGCACAATCTCGTGCCGCCGCCAGCCCGCCGCGAGCGGGTCGAGCAGCTGCTGCGTCTGGTCGGGCTCGAGCCGCGCTTCGCGCGGCGCTATCCGCACGAATTCTCCGGCGGCCAGCGCCAGCGCATCGCAATTGCCCGCGCGCTCGCGGTCGAGCCGAAGCTGATCATCTGCGACGAGCCGGTGTCGGCGCTCGACGTCTCGATCCGTTCCCAGATCCTGAATTTGCTGCGCGACCTGCAAGATCGCCTGAAGCTCGCCTACATCTTCGTCTCGCACGATCTCGCCGTTGTGAAGCACATCGCCGATCGCGTCGCCGTGATGAATCTCGGCACCATCGTCGAGACCGCGGATGCACAAGCGCTGTTCGCCGCGCCACGCCATCCCTACAGCCGCGCGCTGTTGTCGGCGATCCCGGTGCCGAAGCCGCGTGCGAAGCGCAGCCGCATCGTGCTGGAGGGTGAGCTGCCGAGCGCGCTCAATCCGCCGTCCGGCTGCCGCTTCCATACCCGCTGCCCCTATGTGATCGCGCGCTGCCGCAGCGAAGTGCCGCAGTTGCGCGAAGATGGCACCGGATATGCAACGGCCTGTCACCGGACGGGCGAGCTGCCCGACGCGGAGGCGATCGTGCCCTCCGATGGCGGGTTCTCGCCGACACTGGAAAAGCTGGTAGCGGCGTTCAATGCGGCGGAAGCCTCGGGACAGCCCGGGGTTATTTCACAGGGAACAAAGGCGTAGGGAATAAGGGGTTGGCGATGAGATTTTGGCGCTTGGCGGTCCTGATGGCGGCCCTCGTGACCTGGTGCGGAACGAGCGCGCGTGCCGAGACGACACTTCGCATCGGGCTCGCCGAGGACCCCGACATCCTCGATCCTTCAATCGGACGCACCTATGTCGGCCGCATCGTCTTTTCAGCCTTCTGCGACAAGCTGTTCGACATTGACGAGAAGCTGAACATCGTTCCGCAACTCGCGCTGTCCTACGAGAACTCGGCCGACGGCAAGGAGATGACGATCAAGCTACGGCCGGGCGTCAAGTTCCACGACGGTGAGCCGTTCGACGCCGAAGCCGCCAAATTCTCGCTGGAGCGCCATCTGACGCTGCCGACCTCGTTTCGCAAACCGGAATTGGCTGCGCTCGACCACGTCGACGTCGTTGATCCCCTGACCATCAAGCTGGTGCTCAAGACGCCCTACTCGCCGCTGATCGCCCAGTTGACCGACCGCGCCGGCATGATGGTTTCGCCGAAGGCGGTGAAGGAAGCGGGTGACAAATTCGGGCTGCATCCAGTCTGCGCCGGACCCTACAAGTTCGTCGAACGCGTACAGCAGGACCGCATGGTGTTCGAGAAATTCGGGGATTACTGGAACAAGGACAACGTCTTCATCGATCGCATCGTGTTCCTTCCTATCGTCGATGCCACGGTGCGGCTCGCCAATCTGAAATCCGGCGGGCTCGATCTGATCGAGCGCGTGCTCGCCACCGATATCAAGGACGTCCGAAGTGACAAGCGGCTCGTGCTGTCGACCGCACCTGAACTCGGCTATCTCGGCCTCACCATCAACATCGGCAACGACAAGAGCAAGGGGCCGCTCAGCCAGTCGGAAAAGGTGCGCCAGGCGCTCGATCTGTCGATTGACCGCGAGGCGCTCAACCAGGTCGTCTTCAACGGCGAGTTCACGCCGGGCAATCAGTGGGTCAGCCCGACACACCCTTACTATCAGAAGGCGTTTCCGGTTCGGGGACGCGACATTGCCAAGGCCAAGGCGCTGCTGAAGGAGGCCGGTGTCACGCTGCCCGTCGCCATCGACTACATGGTCCCCAAAGGCGCCGAGAACGAAGCCGTAGCCCAGGTCGTGCAGTCGATGGCGGCCGAAGCAGGCTTTGACATCAAGATCCGCGTGGTCGAATTTGCGACGACTTTCAAGCAGGCCCAGGCCGGCGAATTTCAGGTGTTTCAGATCAACTGGAGCGGCCGGATCGATCCCGACGGCAATTCCTATGTCTTCCTGCACACCAAGGCGCCGCAGAACGACGGCGGCTATTCCAACGCGGAAGCCGACAAGCTGATGGAAGATGCACGGCTGATCAACGATCCCGCCCAGCGCAAGGCAATCTACGAGAAGATGACCAGGATCGTGCTCAATGACGAGCCGATCATCTACATCTATCACCGCACACTCCTGATCGCCCACTCCACCAAGGTCGAGGGTTACCGGCAGATGCCGGACGGATTGGTGCGCGTGGTCGGGCTGAAATTGAAATGATCGCCACAGCGCAGGACACGCGGGGCCGACAATGCTGAACTTCCTCGCCAAGCGGCTGGTTCAGCTGGTCCCGACGCTGTTCTTCGTCTCGCTCCTGATCTTCTCGCTGCAACATTTGCTGCCCGGCGATCCGGCACTCGTCATGGCCGGCGAGGAGCGCGATCCGGCCGTCATCGAACAGATACGCCAGCAATATCACCTGGATCAACCGATCCCGGTGCAATATACCTATTGGGTCAAGGGCGTGCTCACGGGCGACCTCGGCGAGTCCCTGCGCAACAAGATGCCGGTGTCGAGCCTGATCGCGCAGAAGCTGCCGGTTACGATGCAAATCGCCGGCATGGCGATCGTGGTCGCCTTCCTGATCGGCATTCCCGCCGGCATCATCTCGGCGGTGAAAATCGGCACGGCGTGGGACTATGGCGCCAATTTGTTCGCGCTGTGGGGTATCTCGACGCCGAATTTCTGGCTCGGCATCATGCTGATCTTCCTGTTCTCCGTCGAACTTGGCTGGCTGCCGGCCTCCGGCTACGTGCCGCTCAGCGAAAACTGGCGCGCGAGCCTCGCCGCATCGGTCATGCCGGCCTTCGTGCTCGGCAATGCGATCGCGGCGATCCTGATGCGGCATACCCGAAGCGCGATGCTGCAGGTGCTGGAGAGCGACTATGTCCGCACCGCGCGCGCCAAGGGCCTGTCTGAGCGCACCGTGATCCTCAAGCATGCGATGCGCAACGCGCTGACGCCGATCATCACGCTCGGCGCGCTCGAGCTCGGCACGCTGCTGTCGGGCGCGGTGCTCACTGAGCAGATCTTCTCGATCCCGGGCTTCGGCAAGCTGATCGTCGATGCCGTGTTCAACCGCGACTATGCGGTCGTGCAGGGCGTGGTGCTGACCACGGCGACGATCTACATCACGCTCAATCTGATCGCCGACATCGCCTACATCCTCGTCAACCCGCGGCTGAGGGGCTGATCGGATGACCGACGCTGCACTCAGCCCCCTCGCTCCGCTTGCCGCCGCCGAAACGCTCGAGAGCCCGGCGCGGCGCGCCTGGCGGCGGCTGATCCGGCGCAAGGGTGCCGTGCTCGGGCTCACCGTGATCGCGCTCTTCATCCTGCTCGCCGTGTTCGCGCCGCTGATCGTGCCCTATGATCCGGTCGCGGCGAGCTGGTCGCTGGTACGCAAGGCGCCGTCGGCGCAGCACTGGTTCGGCACTGATGAACTCGGCCGCGACGTGTTCGCCCGCGTCGTGTTCGGCGCCCGCGCCTCGCTGCTTGCCGGCGTCATCTCGGTCGGCATCGCGCTTGCGGTCGGCGTGCCGCTCGGCCTCGTCGCCGGCTATCGCGGCGGCTTCATCGACGCGCTGATCAGCCGCATCACCGATGCCATGCTGGCCTGCCCGTTCCTGATCCTGGCGATCGCGCTCGCAGCGTTCCTCGGCCCGAGTCTTAGCAATGCCATGATCGCGATCGGCGTCTCGGCGACCCCGATCTTCATCCGCCTGACCCGCGGCCAGGTGATGAGCGTCAAGGTCGAGGATTATGTCGAGGCGGCGCGCGCGATGGGCAATCCGCGCTGGCGCATCGCGCTGGTCCACATCCTGCCCAACATCCTGCCGGCGCTGCTGGTGCAGGCGACGCTGTCGATCGCGGCCGCGATCATCGCCGAGGCCGCGCTGTCGTTCCTCGGCCTCGGCCAGCAGCCGCCGGCGCCGTCCTGGGGCAGCATGCTCAACGCCGCGCAGCGCTTCCTGACCAGCGCGCCATGGATGGCAGTCTGGCCTGGGCTTGCGATCTTCCTGGTCGTGTTGTCGTTCAATCTGGTCGGCGACGGCCTGCGCGACGCGCTCGATCCGAAGGCGCGGTAGTGGATTCGTGCCACAGCGAGCGCCTATGCTCTTTCCGTCACCCCCGCGCAACGGCTTCGCCGTTGTCGCTGGAGGAGCGCGCATCTTGCGCGCGTCTCGAAGGGTCGACGGCCACCGACCGGGCCGTTCATCCTTCGAGGCTCGCTCCGCGCTCCTCAGGATGACGGGACACCAAGTTCTCGTCATTGCGAGCGAAGCGAAGCAATCCACCATCACCGCGCATGCGGAGCTATGGATTGCTTCGTCGCTTCGCTCCTCGCAATGACGGCGGAAGCTAAATCACCACTTCCCTTAGCACCCTGCGGCAATCCATCTCGTATTCGAGATCGACCACCGGCGGGCGGCAGAAGTGCCAGGTCAGGCCGGAGCGGGTGGCGCCGCGGCGGACCAGCTCGTCGACGAGCACCGGATGGATGTCGTGCACGGTGTAGGCCTGCACCGCCGTCGTCTCCTGCCAGCCGAAGCTGAACTCCGCCAGACGGCGTTCCATCTCACTCGCGGTGAAGCGGACCTTCTCCCGCCACGCGCCAGGACTGAGATCGCGATAGCAGACGATGCGGTCGGGATAGCTGGCGGTGCCGCCGCGTGCCTCGGCACCGCCGGCGATCACGAAGGAGGGCGACGTCGTCGTGCTCGGCCGGGTGAACGAGAACGCATGGAACGACGGCTCGGCCGGCGGATCGATCTCGGGACAGACGTTGCTGCGCGCCACCGGATTGATGGTGCCGTCGAACAGGCCCCATTCGGCGAGCGTCTTGACGTAGTGCTGGTTGAAGGCGCGGAAGCCGTCCTCGGTGAAGGCGGCCGGCGAACGCAATTCGCAGGCGCAGAACGCGGTCAGCGGCCGGCCGGCGTCGCGGATGTAGGTCGCGATCCGCGCAAAACCTTCCGCGAGCGGCAGCAGGCGATCGAAGCGCACCCGCTCGATCTCATAGCCCGCGTTCGCCTGCGCGCCGCTTGAATATTGGAAGACGGCCGGAATGAACCGGTAATTGCCCGCCGCAAACTCGCTCGCCATGCCTGTTTCCTCCGGATTTCCTTAAGGCGAGTGCATTCTGCCCGCCGTCGGCAAAGGCTATCACGAGACAAAGGAAAGGCGGCAGTGGCTTTCGCCAGTGCCGCCTTCCCTGCGAGCATGAGCTTGGAGGGCTCAGGTCGGTTTCAGCGCGCCGCCGCGACGGTCGAGCTCGTAGTCGGCGATCTGCTTGGCGCGATCGGAATGGGCCGCGGCCTGGTGGTCGGTCGCGATCACCGTGTAGACCATCGGCAGCACGAACAGCGTGAACAACGTGCCGATCGTCATGCCGGCCACGACCACAAGCCCGATCGAGAAGCGGCTGGCGGCACCGGCGCCCGAGGCCGTGAGCAGCGGCAGCAGGCCGGTGACCATGGCCGCCGTCGTCATCAGGATCGGACGCAGGCGGATCCGGGCGGCCATCTCGATCGCCGCGCGGCGGTCCAGTCCCTCGTTGAGCTGCAACTCGTTGGCGAACTCCACCATCAGGATGCCGTGCTTGGTGATCAGTCCGACCAACGTCAGCAGGCCCACCTGGGTGTAGATGTTCATGGTGGCGACGCCGAAGAACAGCGGGATCAGGGCGCCGACGATCGCCATCGGCACCGAGATCATGATCACGAACGGATCGCGCAGGCTCTCGAACTGCGCCGCCAGCACCAGGAAGATGATGATGATGGCGAACGCGAAGGTGACCAGCAGCTGGTTGCCTTCGTGGACGTATTGCCGGGAGTCGGCCAAGAAGTCGTAGCTGAAGCCGGACGGCAGCTTCTTGGCTTCACCCTGCAGGAACTCCACCGCCTGGCCCATCGAGACGCCGGGCATCGGCACGGCCTGGAAGGTCGACGAGTTGAGCTGGTTGTAGTGGGTCAGCGCGTTGGGATCGACGCCGGTCTCGACCGAAACCACGGTCGACAGCCGCACCAGCTGCCCGGTCGCGGTCGGGACGTAGTAATCGTTGAATGCCTCAGGCGCGAGCCGGCTGGCGCGCGGCACCTGCGGGATCACCTGGTAGGAGCGTCCCTCCAGATTGAAGCGGTTGACATAGTTGCCGCCGAGCAGCGTCGCCAGGGCGCCGCCGATCGACTGCATGGTGATGCCGAGGTCGCTCGCCTTGGAGCGGTCGACCTTCACCCGGACCACCGGCTGGTTGAAGTCGAGATCGCTGTCGGTGACGATGAACAGGCCGCTCTTGCGCGCCGCATCCTTCAGCTTGCTCATCTGGTCGAACACCTGCTGGAATCCGGCCGTCGAAGAGATCACCATCTGCACCGGCAGACCGCCGGGGCCGCCGGGCAGCGGCGGCAGGCTGAACGCGAACGCGCTGATGCCCTCGATCTTGGACAGTTCGGCCTGAACCAGCGGCTGCAGCGCCTGCGCGCTGCGCTTGCGCTCATCCCACGGCTTGAGCAGCATGCCGGCGAAGCCGCCCTGCGGACCGGTGATGCCGTTCAGGATGAACCGCAGGTCGGTCTCGGGAAACTTCTGGAACTCCTTGTCCATCTTGTCGCCGTAGAAATCGATGTAGTCGATGTTGGCGTATTTCGGCGCCTTGGTCACCGCAAACACGATGCCCTGGTCCTCCTGCGGCGCCAGCTCCTTCTGGATGTGCATGTAGAGGAAGCCGACCAGACCGAGGATGGTCACGGCGAACAGCGCCGTGATCGGGCGGTAGTCGAGCGAACGGTCGAGCTGACGGCCATAGGCGCGCGTCAACGCGCCGAACACGCGATTGACCAGCCTGGCGAAACGCCCCTCCTCCGCGCTCTTGAGGAACACCGAGCACATCATCGGCGACAGCGTCAGCGCGATCACGCCCGACACGATCACCGAGCCAGCCAACGTGAAGGCGAATTCGCGGAACAGCGTGCCGGTCACGCCGCCGAGGAAGCCGATCGGCGCGTACACCGCCGCCAGCGTGATCGTCATGGAGACGACGGGACCGACGATCTCGCGGGCACCCTTTAGCGATGCCTGCACCGGTGGCAGGCCCTCCTCGAGATGTCGATGGATGTTCTCCACGACAACGATCGCGTCGTCGACGACGAGGCCGATCGCCAGCACCATCGCCAGCAGCGTCAGCAGGTTGAAGCTGAAGCCGGCGGCCAGCATCAGGATGCAGACGCCGATCAGCGACAGCGGGATGGTGACGACGGGAATGATCACCGACCGCAGCGAGGCCAGGAACAGGAAGATGACGACGACGACGATCAGGACCGCTTCTGTGAGCGTCTTCTCGACCTCATCGATCGACGATTGAATGAACTTGGTGGAATCGTAGGCCACCTTCATCTTCATCGACGGCGGCAGGTTGCGCTCGAGGTCGGGGAACAGCGCGCGCACGCCCTTCACCAGGGTCAGCGGGTTGCCCTGCGGCGTCGCCTTGATGCCGATGAAGATCGCATGCTCGCCGTTGAACGCGACGCTGGCGTCGGTGCTTTGCGCGGCGAGCTCCACCGTCGCGATGTCCTCGATGCGCACGAAGCCGCCGTCCTTCGCCTTCACGATCATCCGCTTGAACTGATCGATGTTCTGAAGGTCGGTATTGGCCGAGACGTTGGAGACGATGAAGAAGCCCTTGGTCTGGCCGGCGGCGGCCTGGAAGTTGTTGGCGGCGATCGCGGCGGCGACGTCGTTGGGCGACACGCCGCGGCCGGCCATGCGAGTCGGATCGAGCCAGACGCGCATCGCGAAGGTCTGGCCGCCGAGGATGTCGGCCGACGCGACGCCATCGACCGTCGAGAGCACCGGCTGCACGACGCGGGTCAGGTAGTCGGAGATCGACGATCCGGTCAGCTCCTCGCTGGAGAAGCCGAGATACATCACGGCGATGGTGTCACCGGTAGCCTTGGTCACAACGGGATCGAAGGCTTCCTTCGGGATCAGGTATTTGACCGAGTTGACCTTGGCGAGCACCTCGGTGAGCGCCTGGTTCGGATCGTGATTGAGCTTGACGTAGACCTGAATCGTCGAGGTGCCGAGCACCGAGTTCGACGTCATGTAGTCGACGCCTTCGGCCGACGCGACGGCCTGCTCGATCGGCGTGGTGATGAAGCCGTTGATCAGCTCGGGCGACGCACCGGGGTATGACGTGGTGATCGTCACGACGGTGTTCGAAAGATTCGGATATTGCCGGATTGGCAAAACCATCGCCGCGCGCAGGCCGATCAGCAGGATCAGCAGGCTGACGACGACCGACAGCACCGGGCGCTTGATGAAAATATCAGTGAAGGCCATCGCCAACTCGATTCGTGTTCTGCCGGCTTGCGGCAAGATGTGGCGGAGGGCCGATGGCCCTCCGAGTTCGATGAATGAAGATCAGTAGCGCGGCGGTTCGGCCGGAACCGGCGGCGGCGGATCGGTCGAGATCGCAACCGGCATGCCCGACTGCAGCTTGATCTGGCCGACGGCGACGACCTTGTCCCCCGCCTTCAGACCCTTGAGGATCTCGACACGGCCCTCGACGCGGTTGCCGGTCTTCACGAAGGTGCGGTCCGCGGTCAGGGTGGTCTTGCCGTCGTCGCCCTTCTTCTCGGTGATCAGGAACACCGAGTCGCCGTACAGCGTGTAGTCGACAGCGGTTTCCGGAATGGTCACGACCGGCGGCTTCCCGGGCAGCACGATCGTGGTGGTCGCGAACATGCCGGGCTTGAGGATGCTGTCCGGATTCTGGATCGTGGCCTGAACCCGGATGTTGCGGGTGTCTGTCGCGATCTGCGGTTCGATGGTCGTGATCTTGCCTTCGAAGGTGCGGCCCGGATAGGCGTCGACCGAGACGCGTACGGCCTGGCCGACCTTGATCTGCGAGCTCTGCTTCTCGGTCACGGTCAGGTTGGCGTACAGCACCGACAGATCGGTCAGCGACACGATCTGCGTGCCGGCCGTCAGGTACTGGCCGACTTCGACCTGGCGCACGCCGAGATCGCCTTCGAACGGTGCGCGCACCAGCTTCTGGGAGATCAGCGCTTCGGTCTTGGCAATGCCCGCCTTGGCCTGGTCGTAAGCCGCCTGCGCGGTGTCGACGGTCGATTGCGGACCGAACTGGCGCGACGCGAGCTGCTTGGCGCGGTCGAGCTGCAACTCGCCGACGGTCGCCTGCGCCTTGTAGTTGGCGAGGTCGCCCTGCTCCGGTGCGTCGAACAACTGCACCAGCGGCGTGCCGGCCTTTACGTGGCTGCCAGCGGTGAACAGGATCTCGGTGATGCGGCCCGGCACGTCGGTCGTGACGTTGACCTGGTGCACGGCGACGAGATCGCCGACGGCGGTCAGCAGGTTCGGAATCACTTCCGTCTTCGCCTCGACGGCCGACACGTTCGCCGGCGGCGGCTTATTGTTGGCAAAGAACTGCGCGATCATGTGGCTGCGGAAGGCATTGAAGCCGACCAGCGCACCGACGAGCAGGGCCAGCAACAGGCCTACGATGATGAACCAGCGCACCATGCGGACGGGACGCTTGGCTTGCTTCTCCTTGATCGGTTGCCCCGAGATGTGGCTTTCGGTCTGAATATTCATGTCATGCACTTTCTGCAGTTACCGACGGTCCTGCGATCGGCGACGGCTGGCGGCCCAAATGAGTTGAAATTGCGGCTTCGGTAAGTCCGATGCCGCGAAGGATGAATTGGCAAAGCTGCCGCTCGGCCGCGGCGGCATCGCCGTAGGGGAGGCATGGTGTCGCAGGCAGCTGTGTCAGCGCACCCATCAGCACGGTATGGTGCGCAAACCAGAACAGGTTGAGCGGCTCGTCGCCGATCTTCGTGGCCTCGCCGGCGGCGATCGCCCGCTCGAGCGAGGCGGCGAAGGTCGGACCGATCAGCTTGCCGACCTTGTCGTAGAGCAGGCGCGCAAACTCGCCGTCGTCGAGATGGCTCGTCACCATCAGCCGCATCCGCTGCGCCTCTTCCTGGTCCGGCGCATCACGCAGCTGCATGAAGTGCCCGACCATGCCTTGCACCAGCTCGACCAGCGTCGCGGTGGAGGGCTCCTGGCCGAGCAGATGCGCGAGATCGGGATCCGCCTCGCACTCCTCGGCAAGGATCTCGGCATAGAGCGCCGCCTTGGACGGGAAATGCTTGAACAGCAGCCCTTCCGAAATGGCAGCCGCGGCCGCCACGCTCTTTGTCGTGGTGCCGGCAAAGCCGTTGCGGGCGAAACACCGCTTTGCGGCGCTCAGGATCAACTGACGCCGCAAGTCACTCGTCATGCGTAAGGTAGACATTTGGGTCGTGAGTAATCACTCACTTTACCAAAAGTCAAGGTTCTATTGCACCGCGAAAGCCACTTTAAATAGGAGTGTGGCCGATCGACCCTCGGATGCGGTTCACGAGGTAGGTGCCGTCGCGGCTGGACAGCACGCGCTCCAGATTGGCCCCGTCGATCTTCGCGCTGGCGAACCGCGGCCCCGCCGTAACGTCTTGCAAAGACGAGGCAAAAGCCTCGACCTCAGCCATCGTGCTGATCGCCCGGCTATCCCCGATTCCGCAGGCTTTGGCAACACCCACGAGGTCGGCGGTTCCGCCGGTATGGCTGGCCTGGCCGCCGGTCTCGCCGTAAGCCTCATTGTCCAGCACGATGATCGAGAGATTTTTCGGCTGCTGCAGGCCGACGGTGGCGAGGCTTCCCATCCCCATCAGCATCTCGCCGTCGCCGGTGATCACGACGACCGGCAGCGTCGGCTGGGCCAGCGCGAGGCCGAGCCCGATCATCACGGCGCCGCCCATGCCGCCCCAGAGATAGAAGTTGCGGTCGTGGTCGCCCGCGGCAGCGATGTCATAGGTCGAGGCACCGAGGCCGCCGACGGCGAAGGCGCCCTTGCGATCTTTCAGCAGCTCGGAAACGACGGCACGGCGGTCGAGGAGATTGGCTTTGCTCATTTGGTGAAGACCTTTGCCCCGATCAGGCGCTGCGACAGCAGGACGGCGGTTGGCGTGCAGGCGTTATAGGCCTGCGCCGCGCCGGCCTCGACGACTTCGCGGACCTCTTCAGGGTGCGAGGCGCGCAGCACCTTGATCCCGGACAATTCGAGAATCCCCTGCGTGTTCGAGCCCATCGGCACCTGCCAGGGATTGAACTCGCCCCATTCGCCGCGCATCGTCACCAGCGTGAGGAACGGCAGGCGGAAGATCTGCACCAGCGACAGCATGTTGATGCAATTGCCGACCCCGCTCGACTGCATCAGCAGCACGCCGCGCTGGCCGCCGGCCCAGGCACCCGCGAGCAGCGCCACGCCCTCTTCCTCGGTGGTCAGCGCGATGCCGCGCATCGAGGACGACCCCAGCACCCGCTCGATCAGCTCTGAATGCCCGGCGTCCGGCACGTAGGGCACCTGACGCACCTCGAAGCGCTGCAATATCGAGAAGATCTCCTCGGGCCAGGAGGCCGCAGTGTCGGCACGGGCATGCATTGGCGTTTCCGGTCTTGTTGTTTGGTCGCGACTGTAGAGGGGCGCGCGCGCTTCATCAAAGCGCAAAACCGCATATGGCTCTGCGATTTGCTCGCACCACGCGGCGCCCGGCGCGCTGTTCCCGGCACCTAGCAAATTGTGTTGCGCGGCCGCCGCCCGCGGCTTACGATAGTTGCAAATGAAACTAATTGGGTTGGGTGCGCCATGAACGGACACGCGCGCGAGCTGGCTGACGGCTTCGACCTCGAGAAGCTGACGCCGGAGTTCTACGCCGACCCCTATCCGACCTATCGCGCATTGCGCGAGAACGCGCCGGTCAAGCGGCTGCCGAACGGCTGCTATTTTCTCACTCGCTACGACGACCTCATCGCCGCCTACAAGAACACCAAGGCGTTCTCCTCCGACAAGAAGAAGGAGTTCTTGCCGAAATACGGCAACTCGCTGCTCTACGAGCATCACACGACCAGCCTCGTCTTCAACGATCCGCCGGCGCATACCCGCGTGCGGCGGCTGATCATGGGCGCATTGTCGCCACGGGCGATCGCCGGCATGGAGCCTGACCTGATCGCGCTGGTCGACAGCCTGCTCGACCGGATCGAGACCCGCGACCGCTTCGAGCTGATCGGCGACTTCGCCTCGGCAATTCCGGTCGAGGTGATCGGCAATCTGCTCGACGTGCCGCACGACGAACGCGAGCCGCTGCGCGACTGGTCACTGGCGATCCTGGGCGCGCTGGAGCCGGTGATCGGCAAGGACGCGTTCGACCGCGGCAACAATGCGGTGAAGGATTTTCTCGCATACCTCGAAACGCTGGTTGAACGCCGCCGCGCCAAGCCGGGCAATCCCGAACGCGACGTGCTGACAAGGCTGATCCAGGGTGAGGACAATGGCGAGCGGCTGACCGCGAAGGAATTGCTGCACAACTGCATCTTCCTGCTCAACGCCGGCCACGAAACCACGACCAATCTGATCGGCAACGGGCTGGTGGCGCTCAGCCAAAATCCGGATCAGAAGCAACGGCTGATCGCGCAACCCGAGCTGGTCAAGACCGCGGTCGAGGAGATGCTGCGCTACGAAAGCTCGAACCAGCTCGGCAACCGCATGATCGTGGAAGAGACCGAGCTCGGCGGCATCAAGCTGCCGGCGGGCACGCTGGTCACGCTGTGCATCGGCGCGGCCAACCGCGACCCCGCGCAATTTCCCAACCCCGAAGCTTTCGACGTCGCGCGCACGCCGAACCGCCACCTCGCCTTCGGCACCGGCGCGCATCAATGCGCCGGCATGGCGCTGGCGCGCCTCGAAGGCGCCATCGCGATCTCGCGGTTCCTCAAACGCTTCCCGAACTACGCGCTCGACGGCGAGCCGGTGCGCGGCGGGCGAGTGCGCTTCCGCGGCTTCCTCAGTGTGCCCTGCAGCATCAGCGCATAAATTGTCCCCTGCGAATTCGGCCGGCGACACACTTCCCTGTGGAGGAACTGATGCCCAAATCAACTGCAGGCACGATTTGATGTAGTCTCTCGTGCGCTGCAGCGGGAGTGACGCATGATGAATGCATCGGTCACTGATTTCCTCGCAACCGAAGCGCAGTTCGGCACCTACAACTATGAGCCGATCGGGGTCGTGCTGTCGCGCGGCGAAGGCGTCTGGGTCTGGGATACCGATGGCAACCGCTATCTCGACTGTCTCTCCGCCTATTCGGCGGTGAGCCAGGGCCACTGTCATCCGAAGATCCTCGCAGCCATGATCGAGCAGGCGCATCGGCTGACGCTGACCTCGCGCGCCTTCCACAACGACCAGCTTGCTCCCTTCTACCGCGAGCTCGCGGAGCTGACCGGCTCGCACAAGGTGCTGCCGATGAACAGCGGCGCTGAAGCGGTGGAGAGCGCGATCAAGTCGGTGCGCAAATGGGCCTATGAGGTCAAGGGCGTGCCGGACGGGCAGGCCGAGATCATCGTCTGCGCCAATAATTTCCACGGACGCACGCTCGGCATCGTCGGCTTCTCGACCGACCCCGGCTCGCGCGACCATTTCGGCCCGTTCGCGCCGGGCTTCAAGATCATCCCGTTCGGCGATGCCGCCGCGCTCGCGCAGGCGATCACGCCGAACACCGCGGCCTTCCTGGTCGAGCCGATCCAGGGCGAAGCCGGCGTCGTGATTCCTCCGCCAGGCTATTTCGCCCGCGTGCGCGAGCTGTGCACCGCGCATAATGTGATGCTTGTGCTCGACGAGATTCAGACCGGGCTCGGCCGCACCGGCAAGCTGCTCGCCGAGCAGCACGAAGGGATCGAAGCCGACGTGACGCTGCTCGGCAAGGCGCTATCGGGCGGCTTCTATCCGGTGTCGGCGGTGCTTTCCAACAACGCTGTGCTCGGCACGCTGCGGCCCGGCCAGCACGGCTCGACCTTCGGCGGCAATCCGCTGGCCTGCGCGGTGGCGCGGGCGGCGCTGCGCGTGCTGATCGACGAGGGAATGATCGAGAACGCGGCGCAACAGGGCGACCGCTTCCTCGCCGGATTGCAGGACATCCGCGCCAATGTGATCCGCGAGGTGCGCGGGCGCGGGCTGATGCTGGCGATCGAGCTGCACCCGGAAGCCGGCGGCGCCCGCCGCTACTGTCTGGAGCTGCAGGCGCGCGGCATCCTCGCCAAGGACACCCACGAGCACACCATCCGGATCGCTCCGCCGCTGGTGATCACGGCCGATCAGGTCGACTGGGCGACGGAGCGGATCGCGGCGACCCTCACGCAGGACGTCTCCTGACGGTTCCCCTCGCCGGAAGACCGTAACGCCGGCCGTAGCCACAACGAACGAATCCGACGTCGGTGCGTTAAAGTACTGCGGGCGACTGTTGAACGGAGAGCTAAGCTCATGCTTTCCCGCAGCGCTTTGTTTGTTGTCTTTTTGATTGGCAGCTCGATGCTCGTGGCGCACGGCGGCGCGTCCGCCCAGCCACACGGAAAGGGTCCACCGGCGGCAAGGCCGGCTGCACCGGCCGCAATGGCGCGTCCCGCCCCGATGGTACACGCCGCCCCTCCCGCGATGGCCAGGCCGCCCGCAATGGCGAGACCGCCTGCAATGGCTCGGCCACCCGCGATGGCACGGCCGGCGGCACCCGCGTTCCACGCCCCGCAACGACCGGCGATGGCGCCGCGCCCGACCCCGCATTTCGCCGCCCCGTCGGTGCGCCAGGCCCCCCATATCGCCGCGCGTGTCGCAACGCCACGCCCCGAATTCCGTCGCGGAGCACCGCAGCGTCAAGCTCCGCATATCGCGGCGCCATCACGTCCGAGCCCACCTTCGCGCTTGAGCGAGCGGCCGTCGCCGACGGAGCGCGTTCAACAGCGCGCGCAGCAGCAGCAGCAAATGATCCAGCAACGCCAGCAGGCGGCGCAGCAGCGGCAGCGTGACGCGCTCTCGCGCCAGACCACCGAGCGGCAAACCCGGATCGATCGCCTGCAGCAACGCGTGCAGCAACTGCAGTCGCAAAAGGTCCAAGGTGCACGCGCGCAACGCGTCCATGACCGTGCCCTGCAGGCGCAGAGCCGTCTGTTGCAGCGCGAGCAGCGTGCGCAGCAGGCCGACGTTGCCCGCCAGCAGAGATTGGCGCCGGCAGCGACGGTTGGCGCTGCTGTCGCGATCACGGCCGCGACACAGGCGGCTCAGCGTGAGCGATTTGCCGCGCGCTTCCGCGAGCAGGCAGGTGCGCAAGGCCAGGCAGGGCTTGCGGCGCGCCAAGGCGGCTGGGCGCCCCGGCATGCCTGGCGCCGCGGCAGCCACGCGGCCTTCGTGGCGTGGCTTGGGCCGGTGTTCTGGCCCTACGCCTATTCGGACATCTTTGACTACACGTTCTGGTCCTACGCCTACGAGCCCGGCTATTGGGCCTACGCCTATGACGACTTCGTCGACACCGTGTTCTGGGACACCAACAGTCCCTACTCCGCCTATGCCAGCATCAATCCTGGCGACTATCCGGCGACCGCAGGCCGCGATCGGTCCCGTCAACGCACCGACACGAGCCCGCATGCAATCAAGCAGCTCTGCGGCGAACCGGACAAGGGCGTCACGGCCTGGCCGCTTGCCGGCATCGCGCGGGCGGTACGGCCGGACCAGCAGCAGCGCGCCCTGCTCGACGAGTTGAAGACATCAGCGGCAAAGGCCGCCGATATCTTCAAGGACTCCTGCACGGACAGCTATGCCATGACGCCCACCGGCCGCTTGCGGTCGATGGAGAACCGCATCAGCGCGACGCTCGAGGCGATCAAGATCGTGCGGCCTGCGCTGGAGAATTTCTACAGCTCGCTCAGCGACGAGCAACAGGCCCGCTTCAATGCGCTTGGTCCGCACGTCGGCGAGCGTTCGGCGCAACAGGAGGCGACCGCGCAAGCCGGCAATTGCGGCGATTCGAAATCCGACCTGGCCCACCTGCCGATCAACCGGATCGCGGCCTCGCTTCATCCGGCGGGCAAGCAGAAGGAGGCGCTCGACCGCCTGAGCGATGCGACCGCAAAAGCCATCGCGGACCTGCAGGCGGCCTGCCCGAACGACGTGCCGCTGACGCCGGTCGGCCGGCTGGAGGCGATGCAGCACCGGCTCGAGGCCATGCAGAAGGCCGCGAAGCTGATCGAGCCCGCACTGGACGAGTTCTATGCGATGCTGAGCAGCGAGCAGAAAGCCCGCTTCAACACGCTGCAGCGGGTCGCGAGCCCCTGAGACGGCCGGCCGGCGATCCGGATCGCCGGGCGCGCCACAGAATGCCAGCCCCCCATCTTGCCTTTGCGGCCGGCGCGCAGCAATGTCTGTTACCGGCGTCCTGATGCAATGCCGAATGACGGGGCGGGAATGAAGCGCGGCTGGATGAGCACTGGCGAGCTACGCGAGCGCTGGGGCGATTCCTTGTTGACGGTGCTCACTGTCCTGCTCCTGGTCATGATTTTCGTGGTGGCGCCGTTGCAGGCGTTGGGCCTGTTCGAATTCCAGATTTTTGAGCTCCTGCTCGCGCTGGTCCTGGTCGGCGGCGTCTTCCTGATGTCAGGCAGCACGCTGGCGGTCGTCACGATGCTGGTCGCGCTCGTCATGATCGTCACGGGCGGGATCCTGAGACTACGCTCACCTTCAATTTTCGATCTCAACCTGTTCGCCGCATCCTGGCTGCTCGTCGGCCTCACCATGGCCGTGACGGTGGCGCGCGCGACGTTCGCGCCAGGCCGCGTCACCTATCACCGTGTGATCGGCGCGGTCCTGCTCTATCTCACGGTCGCCGTGATCTTCGCGGCGCTCTACACCTTTGTCGGCACGCTGAGGCCCGACGCATTTCCCGGCATGAAGGTGGAAGACAGCCCGACATTGGCGAGTCGCGTCCTCTATTTCAGCTTCGCCACGCTCACGACGACAGGTTATGGCGACGTCGCTCCGCTGCATCCGATCGCGCGGAGCCTGTGCAATCTCGAGGCGATCTTCGGCCAGCTCTATCCGGCAACGCTGCTGGCGCGGCTCGTCACGCTGGAGATCGAGCACCGCAACGAGGAGTCCTGATGAGGCGGGAAGCGGGCAAGCAGCGCTGTGTCCACCTGCCGGCGTTCTAGACCACCGTCCGGTGCCGCTCGATGCAGGTTCGCAGCACCTCGTCCAGCGGACGGCCCCACCAGTCATTCGAGAAGATCTCAATCTCCGAATAGCCGTCAAAGCCCTGCGCCTCGACGGCGGCGCGCACCGATCTGATGTCGATGACGCCGTCGCCCATCATGCCGCGGTCGTTGAGGATGTCCTTGGTCGGCACCAGCCAGTCGCAGACATGGAACGCGAGCAGGCGATCCTGGCCGGCGCGTGCGATCTGGCTCATCAACTCCGGATCCCACCAGATGTGATAGACGTCGAGCGCGACGCCGATCGCGCCGGTTCTGTCGGGATCGAGCGCGTCGCAGATATCGAGCGCCTGCCTTGTGGTGTTCACGCAGGCGCGGTCGGCGGCATAGGCCGGATGCAGCGGCTCGATCGCGAGCGGCAGCTTTGCCTGCTTCGCGTAATCCAGCATCTCGGCGATGCCGTCGTGCACCTGATTGCGCGCGGCCGCGATGTCCTTCGACGCCGCGCTGCCCGGCCGCGAATATTGCGGCAGGCCGCCGACCACCAGCACGATGCAGGAGGCGCCGAGCGCGGCCGCCTCGTCGACCGCACGGCGATTGTCGTCGCGCGCCTCGCTGCGATGCGCGCCATCTGCCGTGAACATGCCGCCGCGGCAATAGCCCGACAGATCGAGCCCGGCATCCCTGACCGCACGGACGGCGCGATCGAGGCCGACGGCTGCAACCTGGTCGCGCCAGGGATCGATGGCGCGGATGCCATGGCGCGCGCAGGCCTCGACGATGGCGAGAAGATCGCCCTGCTTGCGGACGGTCGCCGTGTTCAGCGACAGCCAGCGGTGGTCGTTGGAAAAGTCGCGCATCAGGCGTCGATGCCGCGCGTGGCCAGGATCGTCGCCATCCGGCGCGTTGCGAGCTCCGGATTGGCGAGCAGACCAGCCTTGTCGGCGAGCCGGAACAGCTCTGCAAGATGCAAGGTCGAGCGCGCGCTCTCCTGCCCGCCGACCATCGTGAAATGATCCTGGTGCCCGTTGAGATAGGCCATGAACACGATGCCGGTCTTGTAGAAGCGCGTCGGCGCCTTGAAGATGTGGCGCGACAGCGGCACCGTCGGTCCAAGCACATCGTGGAAGCTGGCCTCATCGCCGGCCGCGAGCCGCGACAGCGCGTAGGACGCCGCCGGTGCGATCGCATCGAAAATGCCGAGCAGCGCGTGGGAAAATCCCTTGTCGTCGCCGGCAATCAGTTCGGCATAGTTGAAGTCGTCGCCGGTGTACATTTTGACCCGCGGATCGAGCCGGCGCCGCATGTCGATCTCGCGCCGCTTGTCGAGCAGCGAGACCTTGACGCCATCGACCTTGGCCGCATTGGCGTTGATGATCGCAACCGCCGTATCCATCGCCTTGTCGAGATCGGCGGTGCCCCAGTAACCTGATAGCGCCGGATCGAACATGTCGCCGAGCCAATGGATGATCACGGGCTCACGCACCTGCGACAGTACACGGTCGTAGACCCTGGCGTAGTCCTCCGCGCTCTTGCCGAGCTTTGCCAATGCGCGCGAGGCCATCAGGATGATGCGGCCGCCGGCCTTCTCCACTGCCGCGATCTGCTCCTCATAGGCACGGATCACATCGTCGATCGACCTGGCGTCCTCGACGGCGAGATGGTCGGTGCCGGCGCCGGAGAACACCAGCGCGTTGCCCTTGGCCTTCGCCGCCTTCACCGAGCGCTGGATCAGTTCGAGCGAGGTCGCCCAGTCCAGCCCCATGCCGCGCTGCGCGGTGTCCATGGCTTCGGCGACGCCGAGGCCGAGGTCCCAGACATGCTCACGGAACGCGATCGTCTTGTCCCAGTCGATCGCCGCGGCCAGCCAGGGATCGACGTCGGCGCGCGGATCGGCGACCACATGCGCGGCCGAGAATGCCACGCGGTTCAGCGTACCCTCGAGCTTCGCCGGAAAGGTCCGCGACGCCGCCAGGCGATAGGTCTCGAGGCCGCCGCCAGCGATCGGCAGTTTCAGCGACAACGATGACATCGGTCGGACAGGCTTGTTCATGGCAAGGTCCCTTCTCAGACTGATATCGGGGCGACGTCGATCCAGCGCCGCTCCTTCCAGCTCTTCAGCGCGCATTCGGCGAGCTGCACGCCCTTGGCGCCTTCGAGCAGGGTGTATTTGCAGGGCGCGTCCTCGCAGACATGGCGGATGAACATCTCCCACTGTTCCTTGAAGCCGTTGTCGTAGACGACGTTCTCAGGCAGCTTCTGCCAGTCGGCATAGAAATCATGCATCCGCTTCTCGTCCGGATTCCACACCGGCCGCGGCGTCGCCTGGCGTGCCTGGATCACGCAGTCGGTCAGGCCCGCCACCGCCGAGCCATGGGTGCCGTCGACCTGGAAGGTGACGAGGTCGTCGCGGTAGACACGCGTCACCCAGCTCATGTTGATGTGCGCAATGACGCCGCCCTTCAGGCGGAAGGTGGCGTAGGCGGAATCATCGGCGGTCGCCTGGTATTTCTTGCCCTTCTCGTCATAGCGTTCGGGGATGTCAGTCGTGCCGAGGCAGGTCACGCTCTCGACTTCGCCGAACAGATTGTCGAGCACGTAGCGCCAGTGGCAGACCATGTCCAAAATAATCCCGCCGCCGTCCTCGGCGCGGTAGTTCCACGACGGCCGCTGCGCTTCCTGCCAGCCGCCCTCGAACACCCAATAGCCGAACTCGCCGCGCACCGAGAGCATGCGGCCGAAGAAACCGGAGTCGCGCAGGAAAGCGAGCTTCTTCAGGCCCGGCAGGAACAGCTTGTCCTGCACCGTGCCGTGCTTGAGGCCCTTGGCATTGGCGAGCTTCACGACCGCAACGGCCTCCTCGAGATTGGTCGCGATCGGCTTCTCGCAATAGACATGCTTGCCGGCATTGATCGCCTTGGTCAGCAGCGAGGGCCGCGCCTGCGTGGTCGCGGCGTCGAAGAACACCGTGTCGCCCTTGTCCGCGAGCGCACGGTCGAGATCAGTGGTGTGGCGTTCGATATTGTAGCGTCTTGCCAACGCGCCGACCTTCTCGGCGTCGCGACCGACCAGGATCGGATCGGGCATGACGCGGTCGCCGTTCGCGAGCTGCACGCCGCCCTGCTCGCGGATCGCGACGATCGAGCGGATCAGATGCTGGTTGAGCCCCATCCGGCCGGTGACGCCGTTCATGATCAGGCCGAGGCGTTTGGTCGTCATACTGTCTGCTCCTGCGAAACGCGTGGTGTTGGCCGCTTGAGCGGCTGCATGGTGGACCAGTCCGGATGGATCGAACTGGCAAAGCCCGGCGCGGCGGCGATCGATCCGGTCAGCAGATCGCCATCATGCATCGCGAGGCGGACCTTGCCGCCCTCGCGCGTGTAGAGATCGGGATGCGCGGTGAGGAAGGCGTCGGCCTCGTCAGCCGGGGTGTCGGCAAAGCCATCGACATAATGATGCCCATTGCGCTCGGCATGGGCGACACCGATCAGCGCCCCGAGCGCGAGGTCCTGCTGCACGCCGAGCCCGGCCTGGCACGTCAGGTCCTCGCCGCTAATGAAATACTGGCCGCCATCCGCGTTCCACGCCGCCGCGCGAGTGGCGTTGATGATCGACTTGTAGATGCCCTTGCACGATTTCGAGGAGATGCCGCGATAGCCGAGCGCGCGCGCCTGCGGGAATGCATCATAGCAATCGTCGGCCTCGTCGATGATGAAGCCGTGCGCCGCCAGCTTCCCGAGCGGCGAGGCTCTTGTGATATCGCGCGGCATCGGCTGCTCGATATAGAGCAGGTTTGCCCTGATCGGCTGCAGCGCCGCGTCATGGTCGAGCCGGTCGACCAGCGCGTTCAGCGCGGCAAGGTCGGCATATTGCTCGTTGGCATCGAGCGTGATCCTGGTGGCGTAAGGCAGCTTTGCGAGCTCGCAGCCGATCCGTGCCAGCCGCGCCGCGTCATGCGCCGGATCACCGTTCAGCTTGAGCTTGAAATAGCGCGCACCGGCGTTCTCGTTGCGGTCGGCGACGCCGCCCTCCCCTTCAACCTTGTCGTCCATTCCGACCGTGTGCCTGACGGCGACACGCTCGAGCCGCTTGCGCGTCGACAGGAACCGCGCGATCGCGGCATCGTCAATATCAGGCGTCAGCCGCGCATCGATGCCGGCGATATTGCCGGCCATGCCGTCGAAGAAATTCGCGCCGGCGGCGCGCAGCAATGCGTCCAGGATCGCCTTGTCAATCTCGGCCGGGCCGAAGCCGGCGGCAAGCGGCGGAATGTCTTCCGCAGTGCAGGCCGCGACCTGCGGACCGATACACACGGCGTGCAAGCCGAACGCGGTGTCAAAGCCCCTGTTCGTCAGATAGAGCTCGCGCGCAACCGCAAGCGAGCGGCGAAGTCCGTCGAGCGACTGCGCCTCGGTCAGATGCGGCCGCTTGTCGAACCATTTCGGCGCCAGCATCTCGGCGCCGGCGCCGGTGGCGCGGCCCTTGCCTTCCACCTCGATCTCGACCCGCACGAACATCTGCGTCGATGCGGTGATCGTCACCGCGCCGAAGCGGAACGGCCGGGCGAACACCAGCGGCCGTTCGAAGAACGCGATATCGTTGACTTTGAGGCGAAGCGGCATTGAAGGCTCGGGTGTTAGTCCAGCGACCCCTGTGTGAAGAAATGCTTCCGGATCCGCTGCACCAGTTCGTTGAAGACGGGATCGGACATCGTCTCGAGCGAGCGCGGCCGCGGCATCGGCACGTCGTAGATCGCGGCGATCGCGCCGGGCCGCTCGGTCATCACGAGCACGCGGTCGGCGAGGAACACGGCCTCGGGAATCGAGTGCGTGATCAACAGGACCGTCTTGCCGGTCTCGCGCTGGATCCGCATCAATTCGACGTTCATCCGCTCGCGCGTCATGGCGTCGAGCGCGCCGAACGGCTCGTCCATCAGCATGATCTTGGGGTCGTGCACCAGCGCGCGACAGATCGAGGCGCGCTGCTGCATGCCGCCGGAAAGCTGCCAGGGCAGCTTCTTCTCGAAACCTTCGAGGCCGACCAGCTTCAGCAGATCCTTGGCGCGCGCGAGATATTTGTTCCGCGGCAGCTGCTTCATGTCGATCGGCAACATCACGTTGGAGAGGATGTTGCGCCACGGCAGCAGCAGCGCGTTCTGGAACACGATGCCGACATTGCCGTGCGGCCTGGTCACCGGCTCGCCGTCGACCAGCACTTCGCCCGTCGTCGGCGGCAGCAGGCCCGAGATCATCTTGAGCAGCGTGGACTTGCCGCAGCCGGAGGGCCCGACCACAACGAAGAACTCGCCGTCATTGATGGTGAAGTCGAGCGGCCGCAACGACGGCACATCGCCGTCGCGCGACCGGTAAGTCTTCGAGACGCCGGAGAGTTTGATACCCGGCGTGGCATCCGCGGCGCGGTCCGACACCAGGCGCAGATGCGCGGCGGGCTGAACATCGGCTGGTTTGGTTGCAGGATTCATTCTGCCGAATCCACTGGGATGTAGAATGCTGTCATTCCGGGATGGTCCGAAGGACCAGACCCGGAATCTCGAGATTCCGGGTTCGATGCTTTGCATCGCCCCGGAATGACGGTGTTTGTTGCGCTCACGAGTCGCCCTTCGGCAGATAGTCGTTGGTGTAGAACGCCTTCGGATTTGCCTTGGCCTTGGCGTCGAGGCCGCCATACTCGACCATCAAATTGACCGACTCGGTCATGTTCTGGTCGGTGACCTGGAACGGCCGCTTGGTCCTGGTCTCCGGCGTACGATAGAGCGGGATCGTCAGCTCGAAGCCTTGCGTCAACGTGTCGATCTTGCCGCCCTTCGGGTTGGCGTCGAGGATCGACTGCGCAGCCGCCTTGGGGTCCTTCTCCGCGGCTTCCACCGCCTTGGTCGTCGCCGACATGAAGCGGCGGACCAGGTCGGCATTGGCCTTCACATAGTCGGAGTTCGCGATGATGCCCGACGACACCATGTTGATGCCGTAGTCGGCGAACTTGATCGGATAGACGTCCTTGCCGGTGGCGTCCTTGATCTTCATCGACTGGTCCATGACGTAGCCGAGCAGCAGGTCGGCCTGGCCGTTGATCACGGCGTTGAGCTTGGTCTGGCCGTCGCCGGCGACGGTGTTGAAATCGCTTTCCTTCAGGCCGGTCTTCTTCAGGAACAGCGGCCAGATCTGCGTCATCGAATCCGCCGGCGTGATCGCGACCGTCTTGCCCTTGATGTCCTCCGGCTTCCTGATGTTCTTGTCGGCAAGGCTCATCGCCGACATCGGGCTGGTCTGCAGCAGCACGCCGGTGGCGATCACGGGCGCGCCCTTCACGGCCGCGCGCATCATGGTGGGCACGTCGACATAGCCGAAATCGGCGGTCTTGGCGGCCACCGCCTGCGTGGTCGCGGCCGAGCCGCGGCCTTCCTGGATCTCGAGGTCGATGCCCTCAGTGGCATAGATGCCCTTGGCCTTGCCGTAATAGAACGGCGCGTGCTCGCCGTAGACGTACCAGTTCAGCATCAGCACGACCTTGTCGGCCGCGGATGCGGGGGCCACCGCAAGCGCGGTCCAAGCCAGCGCGGCAATGACAGCAGTGATCAATCGCATCACGTTCTCTCCCTGTTTCTCGTCATTGCGAGGAGCGAGAGCGACGAAGCAATCCATTCCTCAGCTTGTGGCGCGATGGATTGCTTCGCTTCGTTCGCAATGACGGCTTCCCTTTTCGTTAGGTGGCTCTGCGATATCCCTAGGAAGCAAAAATGAAGTCGTCGCGCTGGCTGACGTGCCAGGGGATCACCAGCCGCTCGATGCGGTCGACGATCCAGAACAGGATGACGCCGAGCAGCGCGAGGATCACCAGCGCGGCGAACATCGTCGGCAGGTCGAAGGTGCCGATCGAGCGCTGCATCACATAGCCGATGCCGGAATTGGAGCCGACGAACTCGCCGACGACGGCGCCGACCACGGCGAGCGTCACCGAGACTTTCAGGCCGGAAAAGATCGCGGGCATCGCGTGCGGCAGGTTGACCGCGCGGAACACCTGGAAGCGGCTGCCCTGCATCGCGCGCGCCAGATCGACCATATCAGGGTCGACCGACTTGAAGCCCTGCACCGCCGAGACCACCACGGGGAAGAAGCCGAGCAGGAACGCGGAGATCACCTTGGGGATGATGCCGAAGCCGAACCACACCACGAACAGCGGCGCGATCGCGATCTTCGGCACCGATTGGGAGAACACCAGCAGCGGATAAACGTAGCTCTCGACCGTCTTCGAACCCGCGATCAGCATCGCGACGGGAATGCCGAACAGCGCCGAGAGCAGGAAGCCGCAAATCGTTGCATAGGTGGTCGGCCAGGACTGCCGCAACAGCTCCGGCCAGTCGCTCCAGAGCACCGCCACGACGTCACCGGGCGAGGGAATTTGGTAGGCCGGAATATGGAACAGGCGGATCGCGAGGTCCCAGGCCGCCACGATGACGACCAAAAACAGGAACGGACGTACCCACGCCGCATTCAGCACCTTCGACAGGCCCGAAGGGCTCTTTGCCTCCGCCACGTCACGCTCCCTTTGCAGTCTCTCTGTTCGTTTAGAAATTAACCCGTTGGATAAATACTGTCCAGCCCCAAGCGCGCGGCAAAATCGCACCGAAATACGCGACTTTCGTCAGGCGAGAATTTTTGTCGGATGAGACTTCGTAGCCCGGATGAAGCGCAGCGAAATCCGGGACCGCTATCCGCGGATGCAACTCCCCGGATTGCGGGGAGCCTGTCATCGGGCGCGCGTTCGCGCGACCCGTTGGCTCCATCCGGGCTACGGATCACCGCAATGATCGCAAGACCTCACACCACGCGGTGCTCGGCCGCGCGCAGCACCGGCATCGCGCCACCGAACGCCGCCGTAGATTTGCCTGTCAGCGCCGCCAGCACCAGCGCGGTCATGTGCTCGAGGCGCTCGTCGCGGGCGTCCTTCTTCAAGAGGTCGCGGCCGAAGATCACGCTCAGCGTGGCGCTGTTGGAGAGATAGAAGAATGCCAGCCCGGCGATCGAGATGTAGAGCTGCACCGGATCGACCGCGACGCGGAAATCGCCGCTCTCGACCCCGCGCGTCACCACGGTGCGGATCATCTCGACAAAGGGCGAGTGCATCGACTTGACCTTGGTCGAACGCTTCAGGTGTTTTGCCTTGGCGAGGTTTTCGGTGTTCAGCAGTGCCAGGAACTCGGGATTGCGCAGAAAATAGTTCCACGTGAAGTCGATCAGACGCCCGATCGCCTCGGGCGGATCGAGATGCTCGAGATCGAGGGTGCGCTCCTCGGCGCGGATCTTCTCATAGGCGCCTTCCAGCACCTCGAGATAGAGATCCTCCTTGTTGCCGACGTGGTAGTACAGCATGCGCTTGTTGGCGTCGGCGTTGGCCGCGATGCGGTCGACCCGCGCGCCGGCGAGGCCATGGGCGGCGAATTCCTGCTTGGCCGCCTCGAGAATCCGCAGCCGCATCCCCTGGGGGTCGCGCTGCCATCTCTGTATTCGCTTTGCCTTGGCCAAATCGATCGCCCGTGATGCTGAATTGATGAATGTAGCATGACGAACGACGTTTGAGAACGAATGTTGTCGTGACGGCCATGCGGGAATATTTCTCGCAGACGCGGCATGCAGCGTCCTCCCTGCCATTCCCGGATGCACGCTGTCGTGACGACGCGCGCATGAAACGCGGCCTAGGACCGATCGACATTCATTGCATCCAGATCATTGCGGCAGCGAGATGGATGAAGCCGGTAAAGTTGTCAGATCGCCTGTCATAACGGGTTGCCAAGCGTCGGAAGTGTTTGAGCTGGCAAAAGCAGCGCTCGATGCGGTTGCGCTGTTTGTATGCGTCGGCGTCGTGCGGAATGATGATCCTGCGGGTGCGGTTTGACGGGATCACCGCCGTTGCGCCGATTTCCGCGATGATCGCACGCAGGGCGTTGCTGTCATAGGCCTTGTCGGCGAGCACGGCATCGCCGCTCTGGCCGT
>NZ_JAGKJL010000053.1:0-60287 GCF_020329495.1 Bradyrhizobium australafricanum
TATCGAAGACGTCGACTTCGCGTCCCGCCGCGGCCTTGACCGGCGCAACACCCTGCAACTGGCGCAAGGCGCCTGGCTGAAAGCCCATGAGAACTTCATCATCACCGGCCTGACCGGGACTGGTAAAACCTGGCTGGCGTGCGCCTTCGGACGCCAGGCGGCCAGGCTCGATCATTCCGTCCTTTATTTGCGTATGCCGCGCCTGTTCGAAGACCTCGCCATGGCCCGTCTCGATGGTCGCTTCCCGCGCCTCATCGATAAGCTTGCACGTGTCCAGTTGCTCATCCTCGACGACTGGGGCACCCACACCCTCAATGACCAGCAGCGCCTTGATCTCCTCGAAATCTTCGAAGAGCGCTATAGGCGCAAATCGACCTTGATTACCGCCCAGCTGCCCGTTGCCCAATGGCACGACAGGATCGGCGAGCCAACCATCGCAGACGCTATCCTCGACCGGATCATCCACAACTCCCACCGCATCGCTCTCGAAGGCGACAGCATGCGAAGGAAAAAAGCCGCGCGCCCCTTGACCGACGTCGAAAACAGCGAAACGAATACCAACTGACTTCAACAACCAGGCAACCAAAAGCCAGCGCCGCCACGCTGTCCGCGATTTAGCGAAACTGCTGTCCGTCAGTTAGCGAAACCACTGTCCCGTTTTTGCGAAATACGCAGTGAACGATCCTTGGGAAGCAAAGCACTGGCTCGCTGAAGCTGTTCTCAACCCAGGTGACGATCAAGCAGCGCACGAGTTCATGATACAAACTGCAAGCCCGGCTTTGAAGGGCGAGAGTAAGCTGTTGTGTTTCACACGCGACGCGCCGGAGGCAGCAATCAATCCAGATGTGCCAAATGATTTTGATTTTGGAACGATCTGGTACCGAGGTTTCTGTAGGCCGCGAATGTGGGCTCAGTATGCAAGCACCAAGGGCGTGAACGACGGAATCTGCCTCGTGTTTGACTCCGCACTCCTGGAGACCGCGCTCGCCAAACACTTGTCGGGATCAGCACCAGCCGCGATCTTTAGAAAAGGCGACATCAGCTACCGAAACCGCGTTAGGTATCCCTCGCCCGAGTTCACCTTTGATTATCATCGCATCAAATCGCTTGGACTAAAGACCGCGATTTCGGAACATCTGGAAGTGCACTGGCGATCTCTGTTCTTCACCAAGGCAACCGATTGGCGCGACGAGCGTGAGTTCAGATTCTTCGTTGCAAACGTCTCGACCGACTACATTACTTTCCCTTTCAAGAACGCGCTTAAAGCTTTAGTGGTCGGCCCCGATTTTGCGGAGCACCAAGTCGCTCACCTCATAGAACTTTGCGAACGATCATTTGGTATTCGACCATCACAGTTGTTTTGGCAAAACGGATATCCGCAGCCCTACCCGCAAATTCTGCCGCCTGGCTTCAAGAGCCATGTGGACGTGTCACGGCTCCGAATAAATCCCCTGTCAGATGACGCGATGAAAGGCGGCTATACACATGACGTCGAATTCTGACAGAAGCGCGATGATGCGGTGGTGGGCGGACGAGTTCGACTGGCTGAGGGAGCCTGTCGTGTCACCAAAATGAGCGCCTGAGGAAAAGCGCGTTCAAGGTGGGGTTGCTCCCCTAAGTCGCACGCCCATTAGTTCGACATGTTGGAGTCAAGGAGCGCAAGGAGTGAGCGCACCGCTACTAGCCGCCGACGTCCGATCGTTGTCGTGACGACACGCCCAGCTCCTATCAACTCGTAAAGCTTCGTGCGTCCCGAGCCGGTCACTTCGCATGCATCGTCAATCGTGCAGGTAAGCCGCTGGGCGAATGGCATCGTGCTCGGTTCTGCGGCTTTCGGAGCGGATAGACTGACTTGTGACTGTTGTCCGCTGGTTTTCTCACGTCGATTGTATCTCACATAGCCCTCCTATTCGCACAAAGCTTGATACGAGAGTTGGCTGCGCGAGGAGCAACGTCAATGCGCGCGTCCGAGGGCGCTGGCGGACGATAGCGCACGTCAGCGACGGTTTGAGTATTTCTGGATAGCCAAGTGCGATGAGGAAATTTTTCGCGAATGCGCCATCCACAGTGCGAACATCGTGCCGAGGTAGTCTGCTGATGTCGCCAGCAAATTCCCCAAGCGTCCGCCGCTGTTCACCGGCGTCTTATTCAACCATTATTCAACGAATGCGGCTGACGGTTACCTAAGTGCCTGAATTTGCTGGCGCTCCCTAGGGGAATCGAACCCCTGTTTCAGCCTTGAGAGGGCCGCGTCCTAACCGCTAGACGAAGGGAGCGTTGAGAGGCAAGGCAATAGCCTTGAAATCCGGCCGCCGCAAGATGCCTTGTGCATTGCGGCGGGGATTTTGTCACGCATGCTTTACGAACGCCCCCGGGGGCATCCGGCGCCATACCGCTGGATTCCGGTTCATCGCCGCGCGATGCCCTCAGGTGCGCAATCGCGCACCGGGGACGACGTTGCCGGGTGCAATGCCGCGCGTGCCTGTGCCCGGGCGCATCGCACCTGCACGCTACAGCGGCACCGCCCTCGCGATTGCATGATGGCCACCCTGAGATGTCATGTCGTCGTCGTGCACGGCCCTGCTTTCGCCAAATGGCAATGCAAAACACTTGGCTGTGAAGTCACCCGGCGTCCGTCTCTGCTAACATCGCAGCCCTTCACCATGCTGCGCCCCGCACGGCGCCGGACAAGCGAGAGGAGTGCTTGGAACAAAGCGCAAGCGCTTGACGGCCTTGGCGCACGGCAGATTTGGCTCACGAATATCTTGGCACAACAAACATCAGCGCGGTCGCAGGCCATGGAAGACGTTCCGCACCTCGCGCCGCACAGGTCAATAGCTTAAGCAGAGCGAGGACAGACCATGATCAAACTAAAAATCAACGGCCAGGAACAGAATTGGGACGGCGACCCGGATCTTTCGCTGCTCTGGTATCTCCGTGACGAAGCAGGCCTCACGGGTACCAAGTTCGGCTGCGGCCAGGCGCTATGCGGTGCCTGCACCGTGATCGTCGACAAGGAGGCGGTCCGCGCCTGCATCACCTCGGTGTCCGACGTCGTCGGCCGCGAGGTCACCACCATCGAGGGGCTGCATCCGACCGGCGACCATCCGGTGCAGAAGGCCTGGCGCCAGGTCAACGTGCCGCAGTGCGGCTACTGCCAGGCCGGCCAGATCATGCAGGCCGCGGCGCTGCTGGACCAGAACCCGAAGCCAAGCCACGACCAGATCCGCGAAGCCATGGCGGGCAATATCTGCCGCTGCGGCTGCTACCAGCGGATCGAGAATGCCGTCCATCTCGCATCGACGGGGGTGTGACATGAATATCCGCACCAACCCCAGCAAGCTTCGCGGCTTCGAGAAGCACGTGAAGGTCGAGAACGTTTCGCGCCGCAGCATCCTCAAGGGGCTCGGCATCGCCGGCTCTTTCGTGCTCGCCGCCCCCGTGATGACGCGCCAGGCGTTCGCCTATGAGACCGGCGCCGGCAAGATGCCGCACGGCGTCGTGGTCGACCCGCGCGTGTTCGTCGCGATCGCCCCCGACGGCATCGTCACCATCCTGGCGCACCGCTCCGAGATGGGCACCGGCGTGCGCACCAGCCTGCCCTTGATCGTCGCCGAGGAAATGGAGGCCGACTGGTCGCGCGTCCATGTCCAGCAGGCACATGGCGACGAGGTCAAGTTCGGCAACCAGGACACCGACGGCTCCCGCAGCACGCGGCACTATCTGATTCCGATGCGCCAGATCGGCGCCTCGGCGCGCTCGATGCTGGAAGCCGCCGCCGCCAAGAAATGGGGCGTGCCGGTCACCGAAGTGAAGGCGCAGAACCACGAGGTGGTGCACAGCGCGAGCGGCCGCAAGGCCGGCTTCGGCGAACTCGCGGCGGATGCCGCGAAAGAGTCGGTGCCGAGCGTCGAGGGCCTCAAGCTGAAGGACCCCAAGGACTTCCGCTATCTCGGCAAAGGCCAGGTCTCGATCGTCGACCTGCACGACATCACCACCGGCAAGGCGAATTACGGCGCCGATGTCCGCCTGCCCGGCCTGAAATACGCCGTCATCGCGCGTCCGCCGGTCACCGGCGGCAAGCTCAAGTCGTTCGACGACAGCGCGGCCAAGAAGGTGCCGGGCGTCGAGAAGGTGATGGAGGTGAAGGGCTGGCCGTGGCCGTCCAAGTTCCAGCCGCTCGGCGGCGTGGCCGTGATCGCGCGCAACACGGGCGCCGCGATCAAGGGCCGCGACGCGCTGAAGATCGTCTGGGACGACGGCGCCAACGCCAAGTACGACTCCGTCACCTATCGCGCGTCCCTCGAAGAGGCCGCGCGAAAACCCGGCCTCGTGGTGCGCAAGGAAGGCGACGCCGATGCGGCCCTGAAGACCGCCGATAAGGTGATCACGGGCGAATATTATTTGCCGCATCTCGCCCATGTCAGCATGGAGCCGCCGGTCGCGGTGGCCGACGTCAAGGGCGACAAGGCCACGATCTGGGCGCCGGTGCAGAGCCCCGGCGGCACCCGAGAGGATGTCGCCAAGACGCTCGGCATTCCCGAGGACAATGTCACCGTCAACGTGACGCTGCTCGGCGGCGGCTTCGGCCGCAAGTCGAAATGCGACTTCGCGCTCGAGGCGGCATTGCTGTCGAAGGAGCTCGGCGCGCCGGTCAAGGTGCAGTGGACCCGTGAGGACGACGTCCATCACGACTTCCTGCATACCGTCTCGGTGGAACGGATCGAGGCCGGTCTCGACAAGAGCGGCAAGGTGATTGCGTGGCGGCACCGCAGCGTGGCGCCGACCATCGCCTCGACCTTCGCCGCCGGCGCCAATCACGAAGCGCCGTTCGAGCTCGGCATGGGCCTGATCGACAACCCGTTCGAGATCGCCAACCTGCAGTGCGAGAATCCGGAAGCGGCCGCGTTCACGCGGATCGGCTGGTTCCGCTCGGTCTCCAACATCCCGCGCGCCTTCGCGGTGCAATCCATGGTCGGGGAAATCGCGCATGCGACGGGCCGCGACCAGAAGGAGATGCTGCTGGAGCTGATCGGAAGCCCGCGGATCGTCAACCTGTCCTCGGTGAAGGATCCCTGGAACTACGGCGAGCCCTATGACAGCTACCCGATCGACACCGCGCGCTTGCGCAAGGTGGTCGAGCTGGTCGCCGAGAAGGGCGAGTGGGGCCGCAAGGTGCCGAAGGGCCACGGCCTCGGCATCGCGGTGCACCGCTCGTTCGTCAGCTACATCGCGACCATCGTCGAGGTGGCGGTCGACGACAAGGGCAAGTTCTCGGTGCCGCGGGTCGACACCGCGATCGATTGCGGCACTTACGTCAATCCGGAACGAATCCACTCGCAGATCGAAGGCGCTGCGATCATGGGGCTCAGTCTCGCCAAATACGGCGAGATCAGCTTCAAGGACGGCAAGGTGCAGCAGGGCAATTTCGACGACTTCCCGGTGATCCGGATGGACGAGTCGCCTGTAATCACCAATGTCTACATCGTGCCGCCCGGCGCCGACACCCCGCCGAGCGGCGTCGGCGAGCCCGGCGTGCCGCCGTTTGCGCCGGCCTTGATCAACGCGATCTTTGCCGCAACCGGAAAGCGCATCCGCGCCCTTCCGATCGGCAAGCAGCTGGAGACGTGAGAGGAACGTGAATCTATCAACTGCGTCATTGCGAGGAGCGACAGCGACGAAGCAATCCATCCTTCCATTTTGCCGAGCTATGGATTGCTTCGCTTCGCTCGCAATGACGTAGACAGAGTCGTCCTCATCTTATCCTTCAGGATGGAACGACGGACGAGATAGGCAGTTCTCATCGATCGCGCTTTAGAGGAAGCAGATCGATGAGAACCCCACCTCAAACATTCGGGACGCTCGCGGCAACCCTGTCCGCGGGCGTCTTGCTTTTTGCGACACAGACGGCGCTTGCCCAGACCGCCTCGCCGCCAGGCGCGACGGCGACGCGTCCGGCGCGGGTGTTGCCCGACCAGAGCTCGGCTCCGAGCAGCGGTCCGCCAGCGACCACCGGCCAGACCACCGGCGAGGCCAGCCGCGATCCCACGATCAAGCAGATGAACGACGACGAGAAGCGGAAGGTCGATACCAAGGGCAAATAGGGCAAGATCCGGAACAGCGTGACCCGGCTTTTCGGAAAGCGTGCTGAAAAAAAGCGGACCGGGAAGCGGCGGTCTCCCCATCCGCCGCTTCCCGATCGCATCGCCCCCTATAGGTGAGAAGCGTTTTCGAACGAAACGAACACCGTTTCGCTTGGAGAAAACGCGTCGTAACAAGCCGGAGCTTCGGTCCTGATTCAATCAGGACCCAAGCTCAGATCGCGCGATTACTTCTTGTCGAGCGCGAACACCCAGATCACGCCGCCTTGTGGGACGTTGTTCTCGAAGCCCTTGACCTTGCCGGCCAGAGCATCCTGGATGCGTTGCGCGTCGACGCCCCAGCCCGACTGGACCGCGATATATTGCGTTCCGTCGACCTCATAGGACATCGGCATCGCCATGATGCCGGAGTTGGTCTTCTGCTCCCACAACAGCTCGCCGGTCTTGGCGTTGAAGATGCGGAACATCCGGTCGTTGGTGCCGCCGGCGAGAACCAGGTCGCCTGCGGTCGCCGTCACCGAGCCGAACAGCTGCGAGGTCTTGAAGTCGTGCTGCCAGACCTTCTTGCCGGTGGCCGGATCCCACGCCTGCAACTCGCCGAAATGATCGGCGTTCGGTGCCGGCGTCAGCCCGATGTCCTCCGGCTTGGTGCCGAGCCAGAGCTGGCCGGGTACCAGCGGCTGCTTCTCGCCCGTGAAGCCGCCGCAGAAGTTCTCGTTGGCGGGAACGTAGACGAGCTTGGTGCTCTGGCTGTACGCCGCCGACGGCCAATCCTTGCCGCCCCACAGCGACGGGCAGAACTCGACCCGCTTGCCAAGCACCGGCTTGTGCTCGGGATCGACGATCGGCCGGCCGGTCTCGGCCTCGATGCCCTTCCAGACATTGGTCTTCACGAACGGCCAGCCGGACACGTAGTTGATCTTGTCGGGCTTGTTCTCGAGTATCCAGAAGATCGCGTCGCGTCCCGGGTGGATCAGGCTCTTGAACGAACGTCCGTCACGCTGCAGGTCGACCAGCATCGGCGCATCGACCTCGTCCCAGTCCCAGGAATCGTTCTGGTGATACTGGAAGTGCTTCTTGATCTTGCCGGTCTCTGGATCGAGGCCGATCACCGAGCTGGTGTAGAGGTTGTCGCCGGCGTGAGCCGAGCCCGGCCACGGCGCAGCGTTGCCGACGCCCCAGAGGATCGTCTTGTTGTCCTTGTCGTAGACGCCGGTCATCCAGGCCGATCCACCGCCCGACTTCCAGTCGTCGCCGCTCCAGGTCTCGTGCCCGGGCTCGCCTTCACCGGGGATGGTGAAGGTGCGCCAGAGCTCCTTGCCGCTCTCGGCATCGTAGGCGACGACATAGCCGCGCACGCCGAACTCGCCGCCGGAGCCGCCGACGATCACCTTGCCGTCGACCACCAACGGCATCAGCGTCAGGTATTGGCCCTTCTTGTAGTCCTGGACCTTGGTGTCCCAGACCACCTTGCCGGTCTTGGCGTCGAGCGCGACGACATGGTCGTCGGTGGTGGCGAAGTAGACCTTGTCCTGCCACAGGCCAACGCCACGGCTGGTCGGATGCAGCTGGAACAGATCGTCGGGAAGCTGCCGCTTGTAGCGCCAGTACTCTTCGCCAGTCTTGGCGTTGAGCGCGATCACCTGCCCCATCGGGGTCGCGGCGAACATCACGCCGTTGTTGACGATCGGCGGCGCCTCATGGCCCTCGATGACGCCGGTCGAGAAGGTCCAGACCGGCTTGAGGTTCTTGACGTTGGAGGTGTTGATCTGGTTGAGCGGACTATACCCCTGTCCGTCATAGGTCCGGCGATACAGCATCCAGTTGCCGGGTTCGGGATTTTCGAGACGCGCTGAGGTCACCGAACTGTAGTTTTCGATCGGCCCCGCGACGGCATAGGTCGAAATGAGGCACGTGAATGCGACACAACTCGACAGTAACCACTGCTTGCTTGTCATGAGATGCTACCTCCCTGCTCTGTTTTGATTTTTTCAGTTTAGGTCATGCAGAAATCCCGATGTGGCCTCATCCTCCCTGCTGAGCACCCACCTTTCCAACGAATGGCGCTGCGACCGTGATCGCGCCGTCGGCAACCGTCAGCGGCAATGCCGCGAGGCGACGTGGCGCCGGCCCGAACACGACCTGCGCATTCTGCCGCGGATCGTATTCGGAGTTGTGACAGAGGCATTTCAGGACGTTCTTGTCGCCCTGCTCTTCCTTCAACCAGGCGGTGATCGGACATCCGGCATGCGTGCAGACGACCGAGTAGCAGACGATGCCGTTAGGGGCGCGGGCGCGCGTGGCATCGTCGAGTTCGGCGGGATCGAGCTTGACGAGCACGACCTCGTTCAGCCGCGAGCCCTTGCGGATGACGGAGGTCTTCGGGTCCTGCGGCCAGGCGCGAATGGGCGGGCCGCCCAAGGTCAGATCTTCCGACTTGATGACCTGGCCGGCCTTGTCGCCTTCAGCGCGCACGAGCCGATCGGCCTTTTGCGGCCGGTCATTGGCGCCGGGCTGTTCGTCATCGTCGGCGGCCGCAGGCTCGATCGCTGCGAGGCAGGCGCAGCTCGCGAGCGCGGTCAACACCGCGCGCCGCGTCGGGTCGGCGCACGAGCCCGACAGATCGGACTCATCAGACTGTTCGATGGAAGCACTCGGGTTGGATCGCGACATGGCGCAAGCTGAACGTGCAACTCGGCCAAAAAGATGGCGGCACACCTTCTCGATGTGCGAACGCATGCGCAAAAAATACGCTGCAGCTTTCGGTTGATCGACTGCCCGGCTTCGCGATTGCTGCGATCAAGGTTCGTTGACGAAGCTCAGCCTGCCGACAGGTTTCAGCGTCTTTGCATCAAATGTGCGAATCTCTGTTGCACCGCCCACGTCAAGCGTGAGGACCAATCGTTCGCCGGCGACACTGGTGGCGACGATGCGCGCGCCTTTCGGCAGCGCAGCAGTGACGTCGGAAACGGAAACGGGGCTTCCCTCGCTGCGATAAAGGCGGTAGCCGATGGCAATCAACACGACGGCCACGGCCAGTGCCGAGGTCAGGCCCGCGATCAGCATCATGCGCCGCACCCGCGCGATCAGCGCGGCCTGGTCGGGGGTCGGTTCGGTCACAGCGGTGTCGGTCATCACAAGGCTCTATCTTTGCAAGTGTCTTCGCAACAAGTCTCTTCGAATGGCGGTCGGAAGCTGGAGGTCGTCGTCGCCGGCGACGAGGGCTCGGCCCGGCTTGACCGCGTGCTCGCGCAGCGCAGTCCCGAGCTGTCGCGGTCCCGGCTGAAGGCGCTGATCCTCGCCGGTTCCGTGACCGTCAAGGACGCCGTCGTCCGCGACCCCGCTTATCATGTCGCCAAGGGCGATACGATCATAATCGACGTGCCGGAGGCCGCGCCCGCCGAGCCGCAGGGCGAGGACATCGCGCTCGATATCGTGTTCGAGGACGACGACATCATCGTCATAGACAAGCCGAGGGGCCTCGTCGTGCATCCCGCGGCCGGCCACGCCAGCGGAACGCTGGTCAACGCGCTGATCGCCCATTGCGGCTCGAGCCTGTCCGGCATCGGCGGGGTCAAGCGGCCGGGCATCGTGCACCGCCTCGACAAGGACACCACGGGGCTGATGGTGGTCGCCAAGAACGACCACGCCCACCAGTCGCTGACCGCGCAGTTCGCCGACCATGGCCGCACCGGGCCGATGGAGCGCGGCTACATGGCGTTCGTCTGGGGCGTGCCGAACCGGCCCCACGGCACGATCGACGCGCCGATCGATCGCCACCCGCACGCCCGCGAGAAGATGGCGGTGCGTCAGGGCGGCCGCGAGGCGATCACTCATTTCGAGGTGCTCTCGAGCTTTTCCGGCCGCGACGGCAAGCCGGTCGCCTCGCTGCTGGCGTGCCGGCTCGAGACCGGACGCACCCATCAGATCCGCGTGCACCTCGCCCATCTCGGCCATCCGCTGCTCGGCGACAGCGTTTACGGCGCCCACTTCAAGACCAAGGCCGGGCAGCTCGGCGCGGAAGGTAAGGACACACTCACCGCCCTCGGCCGGCAGGCCCTGCACGCCTATCTGCTGGCATTGGAGCACCCCCGGACCGGAGAACTTTTGCACTGGGAGGCGCCTTTGCCGGAGGATTTGCTTCTTCTGCAACGGGCGCTGGAAGCGGCGGTATGACGCACCCCTCCCGGAAAAGCCGCGTTATGACAACAGGTTATACCTGCCACACGGGGACGTGACGTCAGCAATCCTTCCCTATCACGGACAGTTTGGTGTATGTTGCACCTGCGCTGAATATCCAGCGCGGAACATCGCAGCATGGCCGGCTTTAACCCAGCGGCCACCTGCCGGGCCCGCCGCTATCGGGGGCCTGAACCACTGGAGGGCGCTCAAATGGCCCGTACAGCTACGTTGCCGGTCCTCAATGGAGAATCCGGCCTCTCTCGATACCTCGCCGAGATCCGCAAGTTCCCGATGCTGGAACCCCAGCAGGAGTACATGCTCGCCAAGCGTTGGCGCGAGCATGACGATCGCGACGCGGCGCATAAGCTCGTCACCAGCCATCTCAGGCTCGTGGCCAAGATCGCCATGGGCTATCGCGGCTACGGCTTGCCGATTTCCGAGGTCGTCTCGGAAGGCAATGTCGGCCTGATGCAGGCGGTGAAGCGATTCGAGCCCGAGAAGGGCTTCCGTCTCGCCACTTACGCCATGTGGTGGATCAAGGCGTCAATACAAGAGTACATTCTGCGTTCCTGGTCGCTCGTGAAGATGGGCACCACCGCGAACCAGAAGAAGCTCTTCTTCAACCTGCGCAAGGCGAAGAGCAAGATCTCCGCCCTGGAAGAGGGTGATCTCCACCCCGATCAGGTCAAGCTGATTGCCAAGCGCCTCGGCGTGACCGATCAGGACGTGATCGACATGAACCGCCGCCTCGGCGGTGACGCGTCGCTCAACGCCCCGATCCGCGACGACGGCGAAGCCGGCGAATGGCAGGACTGGCTGGTCGACAACTCGCCCAACGCCGAAGCCCTGATGGCCGAGAGCGAGGAGTTCGATCATCGCCGCCAGGCCCTGAACGGTGCGATCGGCGTGCTCAACCCGCGCGAACGCCGCATCTTCGAGGCGCGGCGTCTGGCGGATGAGCCGATGACGCTGGAAGACCTCGCCGCCGAGTTCGGCGTGTCGCGCGAGCGCGTGCGGCAGATCGAGGTCCGCGCGTTCGAGAAGGTGCAGTCGGCCGTCAAGGGCACGATCGCCCGGCAGGAAGCCGCACTCGAAGCCGCGCACTGATCGCGCAGCAGCGAGCCAACAGACACGAAAGCCGGCGGCAACGCCGGCTTTTTTGTTGTTTGCAAATTGGTGCTCGGCAGGCACCTCGATCCGGGGCGTGTAGCCATCAATCCGCCTGCCGACGAATGTCCGCATCAGCCTCGGGTGCGCACCCGCGAGGCGCGCTTGGTCATGTCGGCTAAGGGGCCAGTTTCGGACCTTCCCGACAGGCTGCAGTGTCTTCGTGCAACGCTACCTGTTCCCCGGATGCGTCAGGTGACGTAGGATGTCACGGCCCTTGAAGCGGGACGTGCCGAAATCACCGTCCGGGCAAACGAGCAGCACAGGTGCTATCGGCAGGCACACGCTCTCCTAGAGGCCGTTCTTTTTTCGGTTTCGCACCACCGTTCACCACGAACTTTGCGCGCTGCATTTGCGGCCGCTCGTTCGGTAACGTCGGGAGAAAAGCGATGAGGAAGGTCGATCGAAGGTCCGCACTGGGAATCGCGTTGGCAGCGGTTTCGACTGCCATGATCAAGCCCGCCAAGGCTCAAGCCACGGGCTACAAGGATGCGGCACCTTGGCCGGGTGTCGTGGTGCGTGAATATGAAGGCGAGACACCATCCCTGATCCCAGGATTTAAGACGGTCTCAATGCGCGATGTCATTATGCAGCCGGGATCGAAGACCATGGGCCCCCCGATGATGAATGCCATGATCTGCCATATCACTGAAGGGGAGCTTCGGCTTGAACAGGAGGGAAAGACCTTTACGGGCAAGAAGAATTTTGTCTGGACCTGTAACAAGGAAACAAAAGAGCAGGCGTACAACGATGGGAATGTGGTCGCGATCATGCGGATCACGGACCTGAAGGCCTAAGGCTCTCTTTCTTCGCAAGAGATAGCAAGAGATACCACAAGATAGATTGCAGGAGCGGATGGCGCACGCGACGACGCGCCATCCGCGTACAGGACCGCTTCGGGTCAGAAGGCGATATCCCTGAACTCGGATCGGGTTTCCGCTTCGTCCCCGAAAGCAGGCGTCCCGGATTTTAATGGAGTGCGCGGCCCTACTCGCCCACTGCCGCGCTATGCCGCGACATCGCGATGAAATCCAAGCCGCGCACGCTCATTCCGCCGAAAACCACGGAGTGTCTTAGGGCTTCGCCTTCACCGACTTCGACGGCACCTTCAAGTCGCCGACGGGAATCCGAGGGCGACGATGAACCGGCATAAACTCCAAAGCGACCCATTGATACGCGGATATTTCAATCCGGGTTCTACCCGTTCCGCAGTCGGTCTCTCCGTTGGGAGATAGTCAACATGGCATCACCTGGAAAAATCCAGGAGTATGGATCGCAGGCACCGGATACGATTGCGGCGAAGTTATTCAACTTTGAAGTCGGCAAGTTCGCCATAAAGCCGGAACATTCCAATTGGCTGATCAGCGTCGTCGCTCCAAAATTGAGGAGCGGAGGAAGCCTTACAATCATAGGACTTGCAAGTCGTACCGGCAGCGACGATTTCAACATGGAATTGTCGCAGAATAGGCTGCGGGCCGTAATTGATCTGCTTCGCAACCAAGTGCCCAACAATTTCAAAGTTGCGCTCGAGGTGGCGAAAGGGGAACGCGCGGCCAAGTATGCAGGTGAAATGGATGGGGTGGAAAACGAAAGCTGGCGTGGTGTGATCATCTCGGTTTGGAACAAGCCAAATCCACCACCGCCGCCGCCGCCACCGCCGCCTCAACCGAAACCTCAATTTTATCCGGAGGAACGCAAGTTCTTCAAACGTTGGCTTGGCTTCGGCGTCAAGTCTGGCGGACAGTTGTTGATCGGCGGCATCGAGAGCACGACCGCGTACGTCGTGAACCTGGGAGATTTGGAGACCTTTGATCTCCAGATTATTAGCAGCCGGTGGGGACTGGGTCTTGGAGGCAGCGGAGGGGCGGTTGCTGTTATCGGCTTTGGTTTCAGCGTTCCATATGAGTTGCACCGTGAACCCCTGAATGACTGGGGCGTCAATGTCGCATTTACCGAAAAGCTGATCTCAAAATCGGCACTACAATCGATCCACAACAGCAAGTACTTCATCGATGGCTTGAAAAACGGCAGGTACGTGGCACCCGCGCTGAATACGCGTAACACCTTTACGGCTATCGGCTTGCTTCAGAACGTGAGAAATGCACTCCACACGCTGTACGGAGGATTCGAGGCAGCCAAGGGCTCGGGCGTCATTGTGCTCGACTTGCCGTTTTTAGGTGTGGGACTTGAATTGTCCGCTTTCTTGACGCGAGGAACCATGTACGTCTCGAATCCTTCCCATTGGATTGAACCGAGCTAAAGGCTCGGACGAGACTCGCCAAAGCCTTGCCGCTACCGAGGGACTTCCGGTTCACCTCGAACACCCGGCGTTCTCGATGGTCACGCAGGCCGTCAGCGATGGTGTCCGCGGCCCCCGCGACGGAGGGGGTTCCTTTTTGCTCGCCGCCAGTGTTTGCTCTGCACGGCGGAGAACGGGCATGCGGGGATCGCTGGGGGAAAAGATCGGTGAAGGCGCCTACTCCGAAGCCTACGCCTGGGCGCCAGGGCAAGTCGTCAAACTGTTCAAGCCCGGCTTGCCGCGGCGGATGCCCTGGTTCGAGGTGCGCATGATCCGCGCCGTCCACGCCGCCGGCGTTCCGGTGCCGGAGGTGTTCGGCGAAGTGACCCTGGACGGGCGCTTCGGCATCGTGCTGCAGCGCCTCGACGGACCGACCCTGCTGCAGCTAACCCGAACCGGCGCGGTGACGTTCGAACAGGCCGGCGCGATCATCGCGGCTCTTGCCATGTCCATTCACAAGACGCCCCTGCCGCCGGAGGTCCTCTCCATGCGCGAGTATATGGAGGCTCAGTTGGAGCACGACGACGGCAAGCTCCCGAAGCACATCGCCACTGAAATCCTCGCGCTGATCGATCGCTTGCCGCCGGGCGACGGGCTTTGCCATACCGACCTGAGCCCCGGTAACGTGATCATGACAACGGAAGGCCCAAAGCTGGTCGACTGGGTCAGCGCGATGCGCGGGCCCGCCGTCCTCGAGCTTGGGTTCTTGCACGTGATCCTGTCCGAGCTCGGGCCGGAAGTCGCCGACAATCCGGAGCGGCCGCGCGCGACCAATGCGGCGGCGCAATCCGAATATGTTCGGCTGGCCGGCATGTCTCTCGCGGAGCTGACGGCGGCAATGGAGCCGTATTTGCCCATCGTCCGCACCTTCGCCGTTCTCGGCAACGCGGTGCCTTCGCTGCGGGAGCGGCTGATCCAGCGCATCGAAGCGACTCTGCGCTCGGAAGACTGAATGGTGAGCTCTCCGCACGCTTCACAGCGCTCCGTCGCAATTCATCGAACGGCGGTTAATTGCCTGGCGTTTTCGAACCTTGCTTGGGCCTCTGAGAGGGCACTGTCGATGGCGAGTCCCAGTCAATCATTTTCAAGCAAATGAGGAGTTCGACATAGCTTTGTACTTGCCCTGACCCCGCCATGAGTTCGCAACTTTCTCGCGGTCCCGCCGGGACAGTTAGCCAGATCGAGTTTAGCTGCTGCCGCGCAACCGCCTCGTCACTCACGCATTTACTCGCGTCCTGGGGAAGTCCCGACGCTTTATCGTCAACGGACACGTCCGCGCAAAGCGACTTGATGTCGAAGTTGGGAACACTGTCTGAAACTTGTACGGGCGGCTGACCAACGAGCGATAATGCCAAGAGCGCTGCCTTCATGAGATCTCCCTCCCCGTCCGGTGCACCCAGTTGGAAGGCGGATTGAGCTGGGACTGACGCGGCTTTGGAGGCTGTAGCGGCCACCCTCCGCCCACGACGTTACATTGCGCCTTTTTCCCAATTTCTATCCACTACGAACCGCAATGCTGCGGCGCGCTACTACTTTTGCGCATGCGATTTGCCTGCCCGTCTGTTGGTTAGGACCAGTTCCGAATGGCAATTGCCGCGGGCATTTGCCGTTACGATGTGCTCAGTGAGACGTGATCCCTAACGCGAAAGGGCGGCCGTGATCTCGGTCCCTGCGTGCTGGTGCTTTTGGCCATCGGATAGTGTGGGGGTTGTAGCGCTGATCATCCGAGCCGAAGAGCGCCCCCGCCGACGACGAAGAAAACGATCGCTAGACCTATCAGGCCGTACTCGACGCCATCCATCCCGATCGACCATCGAACGAGGAACCAAGCAAGCCCCAGCTCAGGGGGTGAGCTGGGGCTGCCGGGGCTGGAAGGCTGTAGCGGCACAGCCTCTACTCACGACGCTACGACTTTCCCGAATTTGATCCACAAGAAACCGCTGTTGCTGCAGCGCGCTACTACCAATGCCCCACGCACGCGATCATACGGTCTCATACAGCGCACCGACGCCTCGCATGCCGCAGGTTACGGTGCGGCCACCCAGCCCATTTTGATCAGGGGCTGCTTCTCAAGTTGTAGATCTGGGACAGAAGAATTGAGTTACTGGGCGTCGGCCATCTTCGATCGAGAAGCCTGCGGTTGCGCGTTGACTGCCGAGGGCCGGCTCGACGGCGACGCCGGTTCCTGCGATGAGACGGCGGCGTCGGGCGGCGCGCCCGGGGATGGTCGATGGGCAGCTGGTGCCGGAAGCACGATCACTTTCGTGCCGACTTTCACCCGATCATAGAGGTCCATGACGTCGTCATTGGTCAGCCGGATGCAGCCGGATGAAACCCGCTTCCCGATCGTATCGGGCTTGTTGGTGCCGTGAATTCTGTATTCGGTATCGCCCAGATACATCGCCCGGGCACCGAGCGGATTGCCGGGACCGCCCGCCATGAACCGCGGCAGATAAGGCTGGCGCGAAATCATCTCTGCCGGCGGACGCCAATCCGGCCATTCTGTCTTGCGGGCCACGACCTGCTCACCGGACCATGTGAAACCTTCGCGGCCGACACCGATGCCGTAGCGCATCGCCTGTCCGCCGTTCAGAACCAGATAGAGGAACGTGTTGCCGGTATCGATGACGACGGTGCCCGACGGCTGGTGACTGACGTAGTCAACCACCTGCCGAGCAAATTTTCCGGGAGCGTCAGCGACTTTTGGTGTTTCGATCCGGGGCGCGGGGACCGGGATCGGAACCGGAGCTGGCGCTGGCGCCTGAACCGCCGCCGCTACGTGAATGGGAGTCGACGGCGTAGGACTGGATGGTGCCGGCACCTGGTGCGCGGCTTGCTTCCGTATCGGTTGAACGCTCGCCGGCCGCCACAGCAAGCCGTACCCCAATGCGGCAGCGGCCACGACGCCAACTACAACTCTTCCGGCCACTGGTAGCGCGAGCGTCTCGGTCTTTCCACGTTTGGCCCGCTTACCCATACCTCTCCCCTGATCGCAATGCCCGGAAGAGGTATCCGGCAAATTTTAACAAGCTTCGAAGCGATGTCGCCCAGGCTGGAAATCGCCAAGCGTCGTTAACGCCAGCCCCTGTGCTGCAACACCCATCGTCCACATTCGATCGCCGGTTCGGGCAAAGCAAGGGCCGCCCAAAGGCGGCCCTCGCGCAAAGATGCAACATCACTTCAACGTATAGGTACCAGTCTGGTGATTGCAGTCTTGAAAGGTTCCCTCTTTGATGACCGGGAAAGGCCCTAAGGGTTGTATCGTTGCGGTCATGACCATGCCGTCGTACTTCCCAGTCCCCGCGACTGTCTCTCTGGTTACCTTTCCTTCTGACGTCGAGAAGTACGAAAGTCGCTTATCACCGTCTCGGTCAATGGACTCGCAGACCGTGGTGCCAGTAATCTTCCCACCAAGAGACGCACTAACCCCTACGCACCGGAATGTATCTTTGTCGAAAAGCCCACCCGGAGGATTGCTTCGGATAGAGCCGGTATGCTCATAGCTTCGCGCGATGTGGGTCTTGGAAAATGAGATAGTGTTGCTCGTGCCCGACCAGCACGCCGTGTAATCGAAGTTGCCTTCTTTTGGGAGCTCGGCGGCGAAAGCAGACGGTGCCAACGCAAAGACGATCAACGCTAAGTGATACCTGCATGCGCTTTCCATAGTACCCTCCGTATGGATTGGCAGAACGAACGATGCCAACGCGAGCGTGAGGGGACGCATTGATCCAGATCAATGGATGAAGACGAGGAAATGTCCGCGATGGGTCAAGGCTGCCCTGGCCAGTCCGTAGGATAGGTAGAGCGCAGCGATACCCATCATCCCACCGCGCAGCACAAGCTTGATGGGTATCGCTTCGCTCCACCCATCCTACGAAGCGGACAAAACAGGCGCTTTTGGCTATTTCGGCTAGGGTCCAAAAGCAGACGAATTATTGCGCTTCGGCGCGGAGACGGGTTGGCCAACCGACACGGACCAACGTTTCATCCGGGTCAGAGACCGCAAATTCGTACATCCCCCACGGCTTGTCTTCGGGTGATTGCTGAAATTCGCGGGCCGCAGCATCAACACTCTCGAGGTAAAGATAAAGCCCAAAAGGGTTTCTGCCCGGCGTTAGCCATCCCCCGACCGCGTCCGTCAGATGTAGATATCCGCCCTTCCCGTTCGACAGCATGCGATAGGTGTCGGGCTCTCCTGGAGCAGGCCTTTCGCCGTCCGGGCGCGCAAAGCCCAGCCGATTGTAGAACCGCTCGGACGCGTCAAGGTCATTACACGGCAGGATCGCGATCAAAGCTCCAGAAGGGCTCATCTTGGTGCACTCCAACGTCACGCAACAACTTGCGTCCGCTCTTCTCAATGTCTGAAAATTTGTCACCTTTAAGGTGGGAGTTGGGGTTGGGACAGCCAGATGACCGCTTCAGAAGGCGATATCGCCGAGGTCGGGTCGGGTTGCCGCTTCGTCGCCGAACGCCGGCGTCTCGGATTTTGATGAGTAGGCCGCCCTACTCGCCCCACTGCCGCGCCATGGTGGCGAGCGCGCAGCCCTCGCAGTAGCGGGCATCCTTGAAGTCGATCCAGTTGTGGGCGTAGACGCGCTCCGGCGGGATGCCGTAACGCGCGCGCAGCAGCTTCACCAGCACCCGCCAGGCCGCGACCTGTGCGTCGGTCGGGCCCGTCGTGACGTCGGGGTAATTGCCGGCGAACTCGACGCCGATCGACGTGTCCTTGTTCACCTGGTGATAGGTCTTGCTGTTGTCGATATATTTGTTGTCGTTGCGATCGGCGCCGTCTGTGTGGGTCGGAACGAGGTTGTCGGAGACCGCCCAATAGACCGTGCCGTCGGTTTCGACCCAGACCATGACGCCGCGCCGGGTCGGGTTCTTGTGCTGCGCCTCGGCGCCGTATCGCGCCGAGCCCTGCGGCCCCTCGGTCTGGTGCACGATGATGTTGCGCCAGGGATGCGATCTGGTGACGTCGCCCCAGGGCGCCAGCCAGACCATCTTCAAGCCGGGAATCTCGGGCGTGCCTTGCGATCGCGCAATGGTCGCGAGATCGGGCGTTTCGGCCGATGCGGCAGCGGACAGGACCAGCGCAACAAGCGCGGTGAGCAGGCGAGGCGTCATTGCGGAAGTCCCGGCGTCATTCCGTCGCTCGTTAGCACGCTCAGGCGCGCTTGCGCAGGCTCGCCTCGACCATCTCGGGCAGCTTCGGCTCGTAGGTCGCATAGCCGTTCTTGCCGCCCTTCTTGGCGTCGTAGAGCGCGTGGTCGGCGGCGGCGACCAGGCGATCGGGATGCAGGCCGATCTCGCGGGTCCATTGCGCGACGCCGATCGAGACCGCGATCGGGATGTCCTTGCCGGTGCACTGCTCGGCATCGGCGCGGCAGACCTCGAGCACGCGGCGCGCGATCATCGCGCCCTCGCGCAGCGTCGAGGACGGCAGCACGATGCAGAACTCGTCGCCGCCGGTGCGGGCCAGCATGTCGCCCGGGCGGAGCCGCGTCTGCGCCATCAGCGTGAAGTGCTGCAGGCAGGCGTCGCCGGCGGCGTGGCCATGGGTATCGTTGATGCCCTTGAAGCCGTCGAGGTCGATCACCAGCAGCGCGAACGCCTCGCCGTTGCGGTCGGAGCGCGCGCATTCCTCGGTCAGCCGCTGCAGGAGATGGCGGCGGTTGCCGACGCCGGTGAGATCGTCGAGCAGCGCGAGGTCGGCGACCTCGTTGCGCAGCCGGTCGATCGCCATCAGCAGGAAGCCGAAATTGAGCGCCATCGACAGGAACACCATCAGCAGGATCACCAGCGACTGCCCCGCAGAGAAGCGGACGAAGGAGAACTCGCCGGGCTGCAGCAGCGCGCCGACGGCACGCAGCGCATAGATGCCGATCAGCACGGAGGCGACGATGCCGGCGAGCCGGGCACCGGGGCTGACGCGGCCGTTCTCGGACGACAGCAACAGCTTCAGCGTCAGCGCGAACGGCGTGACCTGGGCGATGGTGTAGACCAGGATGCGCATCGGCATGCTGTCATAGGCGAAGATGAAGGTGCCGAGGCCGGCGAAGGCCAGCGCCGCGGTCAGCAGGGTGGCGCGCCAGGTCGCGGGCTTGTCGTAGAACCGCTCGATGCCCATCGCGGCAAGGCCGGCGGCGAACACCATCAAGGTCCCGGCCGCGAGCAGCGGCAGCAGCGAGTCCGTCAGCATCACGCGAAGCATCGCGCAGCTGGCGCCGGCTGAGGCGACCAGGGCCGACGCGGTCCAGAACCGCGCCGCGCCGAAAGAAGGATAGCTGCGCGCGACATAGGCCCAGATCAGCCCGAGCGCGAGAAAATTGATAATGAATACCGTCCAAAGCGTCGGAACGCTCAACATCGCCCCTGTTCGAGAGCCGTATCGGCCTCGCCTCTCCTGAAATGACCGTCTGCCGCTAAAGCGCGATGAGATCAGGCTGAATCATCATCGCGCGTTAGATTCTTGTTTTGGCATGATCTTTTCGGAAAACCGCTTCGCACTTTTCCGGATCATGCCCCCGGGGCGTTTCCTCAAATGACAATCCCCGTTGTCTTACGGAACAGCATGCGGCCGCGCCGCTTAACGGAGCGTCACCCACAACGTGCCAATCCGCGCCGTGGTTTTGAATTGATGAAGATCTGCGCATCCGCCGTTTGCGCATCGTTAAGCATGACGGATGCGACGACGCCGCGACGCGCGAGATGCGCAACGCTTTGCGAAAAAGCTGGCGAAAACGCGTAACAGTTGTGGATAACACGATGACGGCGCCGTGACAGCACGCGGCAGCAGCCTCCGAATCTGCTGAGTTTGATATCGAGGATGTTGCGAGGCTGGCCCTCCGCCAAGCATGCCTCGGAGTCGCGTTCAATCCATGAAACCCTGAGAGGATACTATGGCTAAGAAAGCGAAGAAGGCGAAGAAGGCGAAGGCGAAAAAGGCCACCAAGAAGAAGGCCGCCAAGAAGTAACGAATTCCAGCCCGGGTAGCGGCTCTTGCCCTGCCCGGGCACCCGGACCGGGACAACCGGTCGCAGCGACGTCAACCTCGAATTCACCGGCCCTACTTCGATCGGCCCCGAACTGACACGGGGCGCAAGGCAGCAGGCGCAGCGCCTGCTTTTTTATTGCCTGCGTCCGGGCGTGACGGCCGCGACGTCAGCGCTCCGCGAAGGCGAGCCTGGCGCCGAGCAGGGCAAAGCCCGCGGCAAAGCTTCGCCGCAGCCAGGCCATCACCTTCGGCCGGGTGATGACGCGGTCACGCACCGAGGCGGCGAACAGCCCGTAGACCGCGAACACCGCAAAGGTCATCGCCATGAAGACACCGCTGAGCTCGACCATCCGCGCCAGCGGGTGCGGCTCGTCGACCGCGATGAACTGCGGCAGGAAGGCCAGGAAAAAGATCGACAGCTTCGGATTGAGGATGTTGATCAGGATCGCGGTCACGATCACTCGCCGGCGCGAGCGCGGCTTGATCTCGGTGTCGACGGCGAGCGCGCCGCGCTCGCGCAGCGCCTGCCAGGCCATGTAGAGCAGATAGACGACGCCGCCCCATTTCAGCGCCGCGAACGCCACGGCGCTGGTGTGCAGGATGGCGGCGAGCCCGAGCATCGCCGCGATCATCTGCGGCACGATCCCGAGCGTGCAGCCGAACGCCGCCGCGACGCTCGCCCGCGCTCCCCGGGTCAGCGCCACCGCCAGCGTATAGAGCACGCCGGTGCCGGGCGAGGCCACCACGATCAGCGACGTCAGCAGAAAGGACCAGGTCACTTTAAATCCGTCACTTCAAACCCTCGGCGGGCGGGACATCGTCCGCCAATATCACGGCGACGGGGACGGCGGAAGCGGCTGCCGGCCTCCGCCCGGCGCCAGCGTCGACACCCCGTTATGACGACCTGCGCCATCCGCGATGCGAAAGCTCCGACGCCTTCATCTCGGCGACCCGGATCACGTCCAGCGGCGCCCAGGGCTTGGCCCAGAACAAGGCGCCTTCGGGCAGGCGCTGCCGCAGCGGCTTGCCCGAGGTGACGATCACGTCGAGATCGGGTCTATACTTCTTCGCGGCATAAGCGAGCTCGATGCCGGTCATGTGCCCGGCCAATTCGACGTCGGTCATCATCAGCACCACGTTGTCGCCGTTGCCCTGCAGCACCAGCTCGGCGGCCTCGGCGCTCTCGCAGGCGATGACCTCGAACTCGCTTTCCTCCAGCAGCAGCCCGATCATCTCGCGCTGCATCGGGTCGTCCTCAACCACCAGGGCCTTCGCACGGTAGGGCTTTGACTGTCCCATGGGTGTGGCTCCCTTGGTTTGAATGCTTCGCTTCGAGCGCGTAACATAGATTAAATGCCCAAAATCACTGGATGGTTCAGTTCCAATTTGAGAAAAGCGTGGAAATGCCGTGTTCCTCGCTTGGCAACCACCACCCCGTTGAGATGGAGCTCACCTGACATGACCGCGATCCCTGGATCCGCCGCTGCCGTGACCGGAGCCGCCAGCGGCATCGGCCGCGCGCTCGCGCATGAACTGGCGCTGCGCGGCTGCGATCTGGCGATCGCCGACCGCGACGAGGCCGGCCTGCAGGCCGCCGCCGCGGAGATCGCGAAAGCGAGCCCGCGCAAGGTCACCGTGCATCGGCTCGATGTCAGCGAGCCGGACCAGATCACGGCGTTCGCGGAGGCCGCCGTTGCGGCGCATCCCTCGCTCAACATCGTCGTCAACAATGCCGGCGTCGCGCTGCTCGGCGAGTTCGGCGAGTTCGATCAGGCGCAGATGGAATGGCTGTTCAACATCAATTTCTGGGGCGTGGTGCACGGCACCCGCGCCTTCCTGCCGCAGCTTTCGCGGCAGCGCGAGGCGCATATCGTCAACATCTCCTCGATCTTCGGCATCATCGCCCCGCCCGGCCAGAGCGCCTATTGTGCGGCCAAGTTCGCGGTGCGCGGCTTCTCGGAAAGCCTGCGCCACGAGCTTGCGGTGGCGAACAGCCCGGTGCGTCTGTCCGTGGTGCATCCGGGCGGCGTCGCCACCAGCATCGCGCGCAACTCGCGCGCCGGCACCGGCGTCACCGACAATGCCCGCCGCGCCGAATCGATCGAGCGCTTCGACGCGCTGGCCAGGACCACGCCGACCGCGGCCGCGCAGCGCATCATCGCCGGCATCGAGAAGAACCAGCCGCGCATCCTGATCGGCAAGGACGCATACTTCATGGACCTGCTGCAACGCTTCCGCCCGGCGACCTACTGGAAAACGATGCAACGGATGATGGAGAAGACGGCGGCGCGGCGGATCGCCCGCGATGCCGCGAGGGCGAGCCAGTAGCGCGATGGCGCGGAGTAACCCGCGCACCGCCGTCGTCCCGGCGAAAGCCGGGACCCATAACCACAGGATCGGGTTGGTGAGACACGCCGGGACCACAGCGTCGTGCAACACGGACATTTGTGGTTATGGATCCCGGGTCAAGCCCGGGACGACACCGGGGATGCTGCGCGGCCTGCGGGTCATACATATGCCTGCGAGTTTACGCCTGCGCGTCATCGCGACACGAGATTACCCGCCCAGCTGCTTCTTCACCCCGAGCGCCAGCCGGAACAGCGGATCGCTCCGCTCCGAGGGATAGAGCGCGCTCCTCGCCACCTGCGGAAAATTATCATTCTTCCAGAACGACGCCGGCGCGAACGAGAATTTTGCGACCAGCCGCCGGCCGAAATCCATCTCGTAGGGAAAGTAGTTTTCCTTCTGCTCGGTGCCGGACATCTCCGGATACTCGCCGAGCAGATAGCCCTCCTGGATGTGCGGCCGCACCGCCGACGGCGGGCAGACGCTGGCGAGGCGCACGATCTGCAGGCCGGCCTCGGCGCTCGCGGTGATCGCGCCGCTCAGATTCGGCACGCCGAGCACATAGAGGAAGGCGGTGCCGGTCTCCGCCAGCGAGGCAAAGGAGGCGGCAATCCGGATCGAATGGGTGACGTCGAGCAGCGGCGTGGTGCAGACCTCGTAATGCTGCAGGATCGACCAGCGCAGGATGCGATGCCGCTTCAACCGCTCGAGCCCGAGCAGCTTTTCCCTGGCGTATTCGGCGATCAGGATCCGCTCGGCGCGTTGCAGCGCATCGAACCGCCCGACCAGCGTCGCTTGATCGGGATTGCCGCGGCCGCCGCGAAACAGCGTCGGCTTCAGCGACGAGTTGCGCTTGATGTTCCTGTAGTCGGCGCCCTGGCCGCGAAACAGCAGCACATGATCGCGGTTGAGGAATTGCAGCTCGGCGATCTTGGTGGCGAGCTCGAGATAGGAGCCGACGCGATGGCCCGGCCCCTCCCGCACCGCCGAGTTCTTCGCGACCTGGCATCCGCGGCGGTCGAAGAACGACCAGATTTTTTGGCTACCGATGGTTTCCATGGAGACACCAGAATTCTCAACCCGTCATTCCGGGGCAGCCCGCAGGTCCATTTTTCCATGCGTGATGCGGCCCGATGGAAGCAATCCATCGTTCCGCATGTGCCGAAAGATGGATTGCTTCGCTCCGCTCGCAATGACGGACAAGGCCGCCGCGCCCTCACCGCCCCACGAGCTGATCGGCAAAATACCCGATGGTCTTGCGATAGATCACCGCCCTGTTCCACTCGCGCATCGCCTCGAAATTCGCGGTGCCCTCGCCGTAGGGCGCGCCCATCTTGAAGCCGCTGGTGTGCAGGAGGTTCGCGGTCGAGGCCAGCACGTCGGCGACCGAGTGGCGCAGGTCGACATGGCCGTCGCCGTCGAAATCGACGCCATACTTGATGTAGGACGATGGCAGGAATTGCGTCTGGCCGATCTCGCCGGCATAGGCGCCGATCATGTCGTTGAGACGGAGATCGCCGCGCTGCACGATCTTGAGCGCGGCGAGCAGCTCGCCCTGGAACAGGTCGCTGCGGCGGCAATCATGCGCCAGCGTGGCGAGCACGCGGAACACCGGCAGCTTGCCCATGTCGCCCTTGCCGAAATCGGTCTCGAGCCCCCAGATCGCGACCAGGATCTGGCGCGGCACGCCATACTGCTGCTCGATCTTCGAGAGCAGCGCGGCGTGCCGCTGCAGCATCGCGCGGCCGCCATTGATGCGCCCGGGCCCGACCCGGGTTGCGACATACTGCTCGAACGTCTTGTTGAAGGTGTAGCGCTGCCGCCGGTCGAAGGCGAGCACCCCGCCATCCTGCTGCACGCCGCCGAGCGCCGCGGAGATCACATCCTGCTGGATGCCGGCGCTCGCCGCCTCCTGCGAGAACGACTGGACGAAGGTCGGAAAACTGCCGCCGCAGCGCGCGGCGTAGGAGGGGGTGGCAAGCAGCAAGGCGCCGAACACAACCGCCAAACGACACCTGAGCATGCAAAAATCCCCCTGCTTCGATTGGCCGATCATGCCATGGAGCAAACGAGGCAGTCAAAGCGTCGGCACGACACTCCATCCTCGGCGGGCAGCTACGCGCCTCAATCCATGTTCGCACGGTGAATGACCACGGCGCATCCATCAACCGATCGGCACGTAGCTGAAGCTCAACCGCTGAGCTGCCGCTCCAACCCCACAAAATCGATCTCCGCCCAGCGCTCGGAAATCCTGCCATCCTGAATCCGCCAGAACGTCATGCCGCGGAATTCGACGTGGCGGCCGGTTGGGGCAATGCCGCGCCATGGGCTGCGGTGCCGGCCGCGCCAGACGAAGCGGCCGGCGACGATGTCGCGCTCGGCGACCAGGCATTCCGCCACCGCCGACAGGTCGGCGAAGGTCTCGTGCATCGCGGCCGAATGCGCGATCACGTCCTCGGCGCTCAGCCGCTTGCCCGCCGCATGGTCGAAGAAGTCGGGCGCCAGCTGTGCGCGGATCGCCTCGGGATCGTGGCGGTTGGTCACGGCGTCGTAATGCGCGAGCACGAGCGCCTTGTTGGCGTCGATTGTGGCGTTGGACATCGGCGTCGGTTCTCGAAGGAAAGGTTGTAGAAAGAGAGGGATGCGCCTCATACGCGAATCGGACGGGATGGCGCAAGTGACGATGGTCAGAAAAAGCTCGGCTTTCGGCCGTCGTTCGTTTGCACGCCGATGCGAAAGACCGCTGCCGGAAAAGTGCGCCGGCGCGCGGCTCCGCCGCCAGCCACTCCCTCGCCTCTGCGCGAACGGCAGGCGGGCCGGCGCAACCGGCGGTAACATCATCCGATGGCTTGACTGGCGGTGACCTGCAAGCGGCGGTCGGCGGCGGCGAGCGACCCGCCGCACGGCAGCATTTGCGGACGCGATACATGAACGCCGAAGCCGCCGGCCGCGACCAAGAAGCACGGTCTGGGCAAGCCGCTTCCGCCACGCGGCCGGCCGCGCTGTCTTGTTCATGCAAAGCCACGCCGCTAAAGCCAGGCACGCCGGCTGCAACGCCGCCGTCATTTGGGGACGCCATCCGATGACGCGTTTTGGGATGAGGATGTGCTGTCGATGACGATCGCCGGGGGTTTCGCACGCGCGCGCAGGGCCGCCGCATCGCTCGGTGTCGTGATGGCGCTCGGCGCCGTCTTGACCGCGACGATCGACACCGCCGCCGCGCAGAACGCTCCCGCCAAGCGCGCGCCGGCGCAAGGCGCCGGCAGCACGCAGGCGATCGCCGCGCAGGTGAAGAACGCCGTCGCGCTGACGCGCAGCGGCAAGATCGACGCCGGCTATGCACAGCTGCTTGCAGCACTGGATGCCGCAGACAAGCTCGACGACGCCCAGTTCGTCATGGAGCAGTATTTCGACGCGACCGCGACGCTGCGCGCGGTCAAGCGCGACGATCTCGCCGAAAAGCTGTTCGTGCGTGCGTTCCAGAGCAAGGCGGCCGCGCAACGGCCGCCCGGCAGTGCCGACGTGCTGCTGATGTACGCGATCCTGCTGTCCGACCACGCCAGGATCGCCGAAGCCGTTCTGCTCTACATGAAGGCGATCGCGACGTTCAACGCCTATTGGGGCGAAGGCTCCGAGGAATCGCTGATCGCGAACGACAAGCTCGCGGTCGCGCTGTCCGCCAACGGCTCGGCGGCGTCGGCGACGAATCTGGGCCGGCACAATTTCGAGCGAGCGGAGAAGGCGCTGGGGCCCGACCACCGCACCACCTGGAAGCTCGCCAACAATTATGCCGACATGCTGCGCGAGATCGGCGCGCCCGCGAAGGCGCTCGAGCTCGATCTGTTCGCGATCGAGAAGCGCGCCGAACATTATGGCGAGAACCATCTCAACACGCTGGTGACGGTCAACAATGCCGGCCAGGATTTCCTCAATCTCGGCCGCTTCGACGACGCCCGCCGCTATTTCCGCCGCCACCGCGCGATCGCGGCCGCGATGGCGCCGAAGGATCCGAGCTTTGCCGGACAGGCCGATGCCTGGCTGTTCTACACCGACATGCGCGCCGCCGGCGACGCCGTGATCGCGCCGGCCGATCTGGGGCGGCTGGAGGCGATCGTCGCCAATGAGGCGAATTTTGCGGATTTCCTGCGCATCAAATCCGCGGTGCTGGCTGCCGGCCAACGCGAGCAGCGCAGCGAGCGGGACAAGGGGATGCGGCTGCGCGAGACCGCGCTGGCGATCTCGACCCGCGCCTTCACGGCGCAACATCCGATCAGCTTCGAGATCAAGCTCGGCATCGCGACCGCGGTGATCGCAACCGATCCGACCCGCGCGGTACAGGCCTTCGCCGCGCTCGACCGCGAGATGTTCGACTGGATGAAGCGCGAGGTCGGCACGTCGGGCGATCGCGCCGTCGCCGAAGCGATCCGCGCCCATGCCGACCATCTCTTGTTCGCGTTCGGCCGCTTCGCCACCGGCGCCGGCTCGGCCGCGGCGCAGCCGGCCTTTGCCGCCGCCGTGCTGCGCTGGAAGACGCTCGGCGGCGCCGACGCCACGGCGCTGCGCCAGCTCGAGACGGAGGTCGCCGGCAAGGACGAGGAGACCGCGACGCTGCTGCGGACGGCGCTCCGGCTTAACGGCGAGAAACAGGAGCTGTTCTCGTCGGGCAATATCGACGACTGGGCGAGGTCGGTGTGGGGGCGGCAGGACGCCGCCGAGAAGGCGCTGCAGAAGCGGCTCGATGCGATCGGCATCAAGCTGCCGCAAGACCCGATACGTCCGTCACAGCTGCTCGCGGCGCGGGAAGCCGTGGTCAACTATTTCATCACGCGGCAATGGAAGGCGGATCGCCAGGCGAAAGACCCGCTGGCGGCGACGGTGCTCTACGCCATCGTCGAGACCGCAACGAGCGAGCCGCGCGTGGTCGATCTCGGCGATCCCGGCCGCATGGTCGACACCCGCGTGCGCACCGAGATCGCGCGGCTGCGCGCGACGCGGGCCACCGTGCCTGACCCCGACACGCACGCGCCCGACGTCAAGGGCCGCTTTCAGAACCTGCGGGCGCGGCTGTTCGCGCCGCTGGAGCCGCTGCTGAAGGACAAGACCACGCTCTATGTCGTGCCCGACGGTTTCCTGTTTGCCGTGCCGTTCGCGCTGCTGCCCGGCAGTGGCGGCGGCCTGCTGGAGGACAAGTTCACGATCCGGATGCTGACCAGCCCCGATGCGCTGATCGCGATCCATGCGCGCGAGACGCTCGATCAGCGAGGGGCGATGCTGCTCGCCGGCGACATCGAATATGGCGAGCCGGGGCCGATGCCGCTGCCCGCGACCCGAACCGAGATCGAGGCGATCGCCAAACTCGCCCGCACCCGCGGCGCGCCGGTCGAGATGCTGACCGGACGCGGCGTCAGCGAAGGCACGCTGCGCGCGGCGATCGGCAAGGCGCGCATCGCGCATCTGGCGACGCACGGCTTCTATCGCGACGGCACGGCATCCGGCCTCGATACGCTGTGGCAGAGCGGCATCGTGCTGTCGGGCGCCGGCGACGGCCGATTTCCGCTGCGCGACGAGAACGACGGCTATCTCTATGCCTTCGAATTGATGGATTGGGACCTGTCCGGGCTCGACCTCCTGGTGCTGTCGGCCTGCGAGACCGGCCGCGGCGACGAGAGCTTCGTCAGCGGCCTACGCGGCCTGCCGACCGCGCTCGGCATCGCCGGCGCGCGGCGGGCACTGCTGACGTTGTGGCCGGTCGCCGACGAGGGCACCGCGAATTTCACCGTGCGGTTCTACGAGCACCTGGCCGAGGGCCTGACCTATTCCGATGCGCTGCGCCAGACGAGGCGCGATGCGCGCGACGGCAAGGTCGCGGGCGCGGGCGACGCCAGCGCGTGGGCGGCGTTCGTGCTGTTCGAGGGCTGAGCCGCATATGTCGTTGATGTGACCGGACGGGCGCCGCGAGCGCAGGCAGGGCCGAACTGCGCCCGGCGTTGCGCAAGGGCCGCACGCAACCCCATCGCGCAGGGCAGACCGGCGCGCGGGCGCAGGCGATTTGCTTTGACAGCGGCGCCCCGATCGAGGACAAGCCGCGCATGCCGAAAAAACCCGGGACCAATCCCAAAGGCGAATTCGCCTTCTTCAACGTCTTCTATGAAGACGGCTCGCAGCGCTCCAATCGCCGCGTACCGTCGGAGCTCATTGGCGGGCTCGACGGCGACGAGCCGGTGCGTGCCTTCCTGCGCGAGCAGGACCGCGAGATCGCCGAAAAGGGCGGCCGCCCGCCGCTCGAGATCAAGTCCATCGAGCGCGTCGGCGCAAAGAAGAAGTAGCGGCGTCCAGTTAGTTCTATCCACGTCATTGCGAGCGCAGCGAAGCAATCCATCGTGCTGCAGGCGCAGTATGGATTGCTTCGTCGCTTCAGCGCAAAATTGCTTCGCAATTTTGTCGCCGAGCTCCTCGCAATGACGTCGGAGACGGATCAAAATGAAAACGGCGGGCCTTGGCCCGCCGTTGTTGTCTCGATGGATTGCCGGGTCGAGCCCGGCAATGACAATCGGAAATATTAGTTATCCAGGAAGCTCCGCAGCTTCCGCGACCGCGACGGGTGCTTCAGCTTGCGCAGCGCCTTGGCCTCGATCTGGCGGATGCGCTCGCGGGTGACCGAGAACTGCTGGCCGACTTCTTCCAGCGTGTGGTCGGTGTTCATGCCGATGCCGAAGCGCATGCGCAGCACGCGCTCCTCGCGCGGGGTGAGCGAGGCCAGCACGCGCGTCGTGGTCTCGCGCAGGTTGGACTGGATAGCAGCATCGATCGGCAGGATCGCGTTCTTGTCCTCGATGAAATCGCCGAGATGCGAATCCTCTTCATCGCCCACAGGCGTTTCGAGCGACAGCGGCTCCTTGGCGATCTTGAGAACCTTGCGCACCTTCTCGAGCGGCATGCCGAGCTTCTCGGCGAGCTCTTCCGGGGTCGGCTCGCGGCCGATCTCGTTCAGCATCTGGCGCGAGGTGCGGACGATCTTGTTGATCGTCTCGATCATGTGCACGGGGATGCGGATGGTGCGGGCCTGGTCGGCGATCGAACGGGTGATCGCCTGCCGGATCCACCAGGTGGCGTAGGTCGAGAACTTGTAGCCGCGGCGATATTCGAACTTATCGACCGCCTTCATCAGGCCGATATTGCCTTCCTGGATCAGGTCGAGGAACTGCAGGCCGCGGTTGGTGTACTTCTTGGCGATCGAGATCACGAGCCGGAGGTTGGCTTCCACCATCTCCTTCTTGGCCTGACGGGCCTCGCGCTCGCCCTTCTGCACGCCGTGCACGATCTTGCGGAATTCGCCGATCTCGAGCCCGGTGAGCGCCGCCAGCGACTGGATCTCGTGGCGCAGGTCCTTGATGCGGTCCTTCTCGTGATGGACGAAGTTCTTCCAGCCCTTGGCCGACAGCTTGGAGACGCGGTTGAGCCAGCGCGGATCGAGCTCGGAGCCCTGGTAGTTGCGCAGGAAGTCCTCGCGCGCGACGCCGTGGCTGTCGCCGAGGCGCAGCAGGCGGCCCTCGAACGAGACCAGCTTCTTGTTGATGTCGTAGAGCTGCTCGACCAGCGAATCGATGCGGGCCTGGTTGAGGCGCAGCGACTTCACCTCGACGATGATCTCGTCCTTCAGCTTCTTGTACTTGCGCTCCTGCGAGGGCGACAGCGACTCGCTCTGCAGCTGGTTGGCGATGTCCTGCTCCTGCAGGCGGCGCAGCTTCTTGTACTCGGACGCGATCTTGTCGAACGTCTCGACCACCTTCGGCTTCAGCTCGGCCTCGATCGCGGCGAGCGACATCTGGTTCTCGAACTCGTCGTCGTCCATGTCGCCTTCGGCGGCGGCCTCGGCGGGATCCTTCTCCTCGGTGGCGGCTTCGCCACCGGCGGGCGCGGCGCGGAACGGGGTCGGCGACGGCGGCGCTGCCGGCGGCGCGACATGGGCCGGCGCACCGGCCTGCGCGTCGCCGCCATTGCCCTCAGCGGCGGCACCCTCGGCGCCGTTGTTGCCGATCAGGTTCGGATTGATGCCGCCCTTGGACTCGGGGCCGGCATAGGTGGCTTCGAGATCGATGATGTCGCGGAGGAAGATCTTTCCTTCGTTGAGCTCATCGCGCCAGATGATGATGGCCTGGAAGGTCAGCGGGCTTTCGCAGAGGCCCGCGATCATCGCCTCGCGGCCGGCCTCGATGCGTTTTGCAATCGCGATTTCGCCTTCGCGCGACAGCAGCTCGACGGTGCCCATCTCGCGCAGATACATGCGCACGGGATCGTCGGTGCGCTCGCCGGGCTCCGACTTCTTGACCTCGGTGACGGCCTTCTGCGTGACCTCGACGAGCTCGTTATCGGTCTCGTCGTCGCCGTCGTCCTTCTCGTCCTCGCCTTCGCTATCGTCGGCCTCGGTGACGTTGATGCCCATGTCGGACAGCATCGACATGATGTCTTCGATCTGTTCGGGCGACGTCGTATCGGAGGGCAGCACTTCGTTGAGCTGATCGAAGGTCACGAAGCCGCGCTTCTTGGCCTGCTTGATCATCTTCTTCACCGCGGCATCCGACAGGTCGAGCAACGGCGACGGCGCGTCAGCGGCATCCTTCTCAGGAGCATCCGCTGCCTTGTCGTCTTTTTCCTTGTCCTTAACCTGCAGCGTCTTTGCCTTGGTGGCCATTCACTAAGCTCCCGAAACGCGGTCATGCAAAATGGCGCCACGCACGCGCATCCGCATGAAATCTAGATTTACTCTCTCGACGCACAAAGGGCGGCGCAATATCTCGCCACCCCTGTCATCCGTCTCGACGGTTTCCATCTTGAAATAGCCGCGAGGCTATTAAGTTTCGCTTAACCCTGTTTTTGCAGCCAAACCATGGATTTGGCGAGTCTTTTTGCGGGTGCGGCCAGCGCCGTCCGCAGCATTTTTGTTATCAGACATTACGCTGGAACCGGCCCGATAATTCGCCGAACCCTTCAATCAGGGCTTCGGTCCCGTCGGCTTCTGCCATCCGGGCCTGGATATCCTGCAACCATGCCAGATTGGCCTCGCTGGAGTCTTCAGCCAAGGCCGCTTCCGCATCTTTTCTTTCCCTAAGTAAGGCGTGGGTTTTCTGATGCAAGGCAACGAGTTGACGCCAGGTTGATAAAACATCCTCGCGCGCCGCGCCGACCTGCGCGCCCCACACCGCCTGGGTTGTGATCGCCCGCTCAACCCTTTGAAGAATCGGGGATAATCCGCCCGCTTCGAGGTCGGCCCGCATCTTCTCGGCCTGCTCCTCGGCGTCGGGGGAATGGTGATGGTCGTGGGCAAAGGCGGCGATGATGGCGGCCCTGAGCTTGTGGGCCTCGGGATGGCCGAGCTCCAGCGCCGCCACCTCCTCGAGATGGTCGTGCAGCAGCCAGGGGTGGTTGATCAGGGATTGCAGGATCAGGGCCTCGCGGCGCGAGATCGCGCTGCGCTGGCCGCGCATGATCGGGCTGTTGGCCAACTGGGGGCTGGCGGCCTGATAGGGACCCCGTGAAATCCCGGGGGTGGCACCGAACCGGCCGCCCTGCGGGCCCCCTTGTCGGCCGTTTTGGGCAGGTCCCCGGGGGGCAAACTGGCGGGGTGATTCGCCGCCGCGGCCGCCGCCGAAATTGCCCCTTCCGTAGCCGCCGCGGCCATAACCGCCGCGGCCGCCCTCGGGCGCAAAATTGCGCTGCAGCCGCTCCTGCAGGTCCTGCCGGTAATAGCGGCGCACCACCTCGTCGCGGATGCCATTGGTGAGCTCGCCGATCCGCGCCTCCAGCGCGGCGCGGCGCTCGGGCGTATCGAAACTGCCGCCCTCGATCTCGCGCGACCAGATCATTTCGGCGAGCGGACGCGCGGCCGAGATCACGTCCTCGATCGCGCCGCGGCCGCCGGAGCGGGCGAGATCGTCGGGGTCCTGCCCTTCCGGCAGCAGCGCAATCCGCAGGCTCTTGCCCGGCTTGAGCTGCGGCAAGGCAAGGTCGGCAGCACGATAAGCCGCCTTCTGGCCGGCGCGGTCGCCGTCGAAGCAGAGGATCGGCTCGTCGACCATCTTCCAGAGCAGGCCGAGCTGGTTCTCGGTCAGCGCGGTGCCGAGCGGCGCGACGGCGCCGGGAAAGCCCGACGTGACCATCGCGATGACGTCGACATAGCCCTCGACGACGATCAGCTGCGCGCCGTCATGCGCGGCCTGCCGCGCGGTGAACAGATTGTAGAGATTGTCGCCCTTGTGAAACAGCGTGGTTTCCGGCGAGTTCAGGTACTTTGCCGGAACGTCCTTTTCGAGCGCACGCCCGCCGAACGCGATGACGCGGCCGCGGGCATCCGTGATCGGGAACATGACGCGGTCGCGGAAGCGATCGAACGGCACCGGCTTGTCCTCGCCGGACACCAGCAGCCCCGCCTCCACCATGTCCTCGGTGGAGATGCCTGACGCGCCCAGATGCTCCTTCAGCGCGAAGCGGTCCGGCGGCGCATAGCCCATCCGGAACTGAAGCTGGGTCGCCGGCGAGATGGCGCGGTCGGCGAGATAGCCGCGCGCCTTGGCGCCGCCGCGCGAGGCCAGCGTGTCGGCGAAGAACTTGGTCGCCAGTTCCATCACGTCGTGCAGGGTGCGGCGGTGCTGCTCGTGCCGCGCAGCGTCGGGCGTCACCGCCGGCAGCGGGACACCCGCCATCGCGGCGAGACGTTCCACCGCCTCGGGGAAAGTCACCCCCTCGGTCTTCATCAGGAAGTCGAAGATGTTGCCGTTCAGCCCGGACGAGAAGTCGAACCAGGCCTGCTTCTGGTCGTTGACGAAGAATGACGGCGTCTTCTCCTGCTGGAACGGCGACAGCCCCTTCCACTCCCGGCCGGCCTTCTTGAGCTTGACGCGCCTGCCCACGACTTCCGAGACCGGAAGCCGGGCGCGCAGCTCATCGAGGAATTCGGGCGTGAAACGCATCAGTCAGGATTTTGGGCTCGGGCGGCGAATCGCGGACAACCGGTTAGCCATATAGCGGCACGGCCCGCCATGCCGAACAATGTGGGGCTTTTCCGGGCTATTCACAGGTCTGGCCCGTCACGGCTCCGTCGAGCGGGCTACCCCCAAATCCACGGTGGAGAGCCTGTGCGGCAAGCTTGCCCCCTCCCCGCTTCCGGGATTGGATAGGCCATGTTCACGACATTCAGAGGCGGACAGAGCGGCGGCTGGCAGGTCACGTCCATCACGCGGGTGAAGGGCGAGACGCTGCCGAAGGTCGCGGCGCTGTCGATCGTTGCGAGCGAATCGATCGCGCTACCGCTGCTGCCGGCGCAGACCTCCTGGCGGCTCGCCGGCGTCGCCAGCCACCTGCGCTACACCGAGAAGGAGGAGCGCGAGAAGCTCTTGGCCGTGCAGGCCGGGCTCGGCCGCAGCGAGGCAACCCACGCAGCGCTGATCCCAATCAGGAAATCCGCGGCGTGGTGGGAGCTGACGCAGGAGGAGCGCCGCAAGATCTTCGAGGACAAGTCGCACCACATCGAAGGCACCCTGAAATTCCTCCCCGCGATCGCCCGCCAGCTGTTTCATTCGCGCGACCTCGGCATGCCCTTCGACTTCCTGACCTGGTTCGAGTTCGCCCCCGACCACGTCACCCTGTTCGACGAACTGGTCGGCATGCTGCGCGCGACCGAGGAATGGAGCTATGTCGAGCGCGAGGTCGATATCCGCGTGGTGCGGGAGGATTGACTTCTCTTTCGTCGTGGCCGGCACAGCCGTCAGAATGACGGCGTCGCTTCCGCTCGCCTATGACCCGGCAATCCATCAAAAGAATGACTATTGCGAAGTGAGATGGATGCCCGGGTCAAGCCCGGGCATGACGAAACATGCGGTACGTCCGAGCGCTAATGCTCGAGGAATTTTCCTGACGCGATCCGCGGCAGCTCGGTGACCGGCCAGTTGTAGAGATAGGTCCACGCCTCGCTCACGCTGCCGTCGGCGAGCGTGACCTTGAGCATCTCGCGGACATATTCGGTCGGCGGCGGAAAGCCTTCGCCGCAGGCTTCGTACATGTCGAATTCACGCAGCATGGCCTCGCGCTCCCGCAAGCGGAACAGCTCACCATGCACGATGTCGGCCGGATCGTCCGACACCACGAGGCCCGGATAATGCTTCACCAGATAGAGCCGGCCGCGGCACTGCGCCGGCCCGAGGAATTCGGCATTGCCCGCGAGCAGCTTCGCCATCGGATGGTCGAAGCCGCGCATCAGCGTGCCGTAGACGAAGAGAAGATCGGAGGTCATGGGTTCAGTTGTCATTCCGGGATGGTCCGAAGGACCAGACCTGGAATCTCGAGATTCCGGGTCTGGTGCTAACGCACCATCCCGGAATGACAGAAAATCCTGGGGGACGCTAGGCCACCGCCACCTCATCGGTCACGACGACGAACTTCGTCAGCGTCATGCGGCCGAAGCTCGTGGTGAGGGCGACGTCGGCGGCGTCGCGGCCGGTTGCCATCAGGATGCGGCCGATCCGCGGGGTGTTGTGGCGGGCATCGAAGGTGTACCACTGGCCCGACAGATAGACCTCGAACCAGCCGGAGAAATCCATCGGCGCGGGGTCCGGCGGCACGCCGATGTCGCCGAGATAGCCGGTGCAGTAGCGCGCCGGAATGCCCATGCAGCGGCAGAAGGTGAGCGCCAGATGCGCGAAGTCGCGGCAGACGCCGGCGCGGCTTTCATAGACGTCGTGCGCCGACTTCATGTGATGGGCGTGCTGATAGCCGAACGTCACGTGGTTGTGCACGAAATCGGTGATCGCCTGCACCCGCGCCCAGCCCTGCGGTGTGTTGCCGAACAGCGACCAGGCGACATCGGTCAGCTTGTCGGTCTCGCAATATCGGCTCGGCATCAAATAGAGCAGCATATCGTCGGGCAATTGATCGACCGGCAGCTGCTGCGCCGCCGGATTGACGATGTCAGGCAGTCCGGAATCGCGCACCAGCGCGCTGCCGCGGAAGGTGACGCCACCGCCGGGGGCAACGAGCCGCCCGCAGACATTGCCAAAGCCGTCGCGATAGAGGCCGATCGGCACGTCCGGCTCGGTCGAAAGGCGCTCGGTGCCGACGATGTCGGCGTAGCGCGACGGATGGATCGACAGCATGATCACCATCGGGGTCGGCTGCGCCGCCGTGTAGGTGATCTCGAAGCCGACCTTGATCTGCATCGTCAGGCCGTCTCCTGCTCCGCGTTCTCGCCGACCGAGACCACCTTGATGTCGATATCCATGCCGAGAAAGGCATCCGCCGCGCCGAGATAGACGCCATGCAGCGGGATCGCCTGGCGCGGATCGCGCGCCACCGCGACGCGGATCAGATCGCGCGTTCCGACGATGCCGTTGGTCGGATCGAATTCGATCCAGCCCGCGCTCGGCAGATAGACCTGCACCCAGGCATGGGTCGAGCCGCCGCCGACATAGCCGTGCGCGCTGCCGGGCGGCATCGCGAGATAGCCGGAGACGAAGCGCGCGGCGACGCCGAGCCGGCGCAGCGCCTCGATCATGAACAGCGCATAGTCGCGGCAGGTGCCGGACTGCGTGCGCAGCGTGTCGAGCGGATGCTGGGTGCCCTGCTCGTAGCGCTTGCGATAGCTGAACGCCTCGCGGATGCCGTGGGTCATGCCGCTGAGGATCTTGAAAGTCGGCGTCGGCGCCTCGACATCGAGGAAGCGCCGCGCCCAGGCCGACAGCTCGCCGTTCGGGTCGCCATATTGCGGCGTGATGAATTGCTGCAGGTCGGGGAATTCCTCATCGTCGTAGAGGAACGGATAGAAATAGGCGGGATCGTCCGGCGTCAGCGCGAACGTATCGGCCGGATTGTGCTCCACCGTCGCGGTCGAGACGAATGACAGCATGTCGGCGCGCTCGTCGAAGGCGGCGATCGCCATGCTGTTGCCGAACACGTCGTGGATCCAGCGCAGCGACATCGGCTGTGGATCGATCACGAGTGCGCTGTCGAGCACGCGCAGATCATGGCCGTCACGGGGGCGCAGCATGATGCGGTGCTCGCCGAACGCCACCGGGCGCGCGTAGCGATAAACGGTCTTGTGATGAATAGTCAGCAGCGGCATCTTCAAACAATCATCGTGATTTCGGGCTGCATAATCTATAGAGAAAGCTGCCCGATTCCAGATCAGCATGCCGCCTGAATAGGCAAAGTCGAGGAAAAAAGCCCTTGAATTACGGAGGCGGTCCATCGTTCCTGCTCGCGAGCACCGACGCTTCACCGGTTCTTGAACACAATGCCGACGGCCGCTCGCCGTTCCTGTTCACCTGCGATCACTACGGCAGGCTGATTCCCTCTCCGCTCGGCGACCTCGGTCTGCCCGAAGATGAGCTGGTGCGGCACATCGCCTGGGACATTGGCATCGCCGGCGTCGCAACCCGCCTCTCGGACCGGCTCGGCGCGCATTTGATCGCGCAGCGCTATTCGCGGCTCGTGATCGACTGCAACCGTCCGCCGCATGTCGCAAGCTCGATCCCGCTGATCAGCGAGGCCACCACGGTGCCGGGCAATGAAGGCCTGTCGCGCGAGGCCGCCGAGATGCGCCACGCGCAGATCTTCGATCCCTATCACAAACGCATCGACGAGATCATCGACGCGCGTGCGCAGCAGGGCCTGCCGACGATGCTGGTGTCGCTGCACAGCTTCACGCCGATCTACGCCGGCATCGCGCGACCCTGGCACATCGGCACGCTCTACCACCGCGACACGGTACTGCCGCCGCTGCTGTTGAAGCATCTGCGCGCCGAGGGCGATCTCGTGGTCGGCGACAACGAGCCCTATGCGGTCAGCGACGAGACCGACTACACGATCCCCGTGCATGGCGAGGCACGCGGCCTGATGAACTCGGGCATCGAGATCCGCCAGGACCTGATCTCCGACCAAGCCGGCGAGACGGCGTGGGCCGAACGGCTGGCGCGCATCCTCGGCGAGATCGAGGCAGCGCTGCGCACGGAAGCGCTGATCTAGCGACTAATGGTCAGCCAGGCCGTGGCCTCTAGCCCGAAGCCAGCTCGACGTGCTTTAATTGGCTGGGTTGAACTTCCAAGTTAGGGTAGTCCGTGGCGCCCGAGCGAGTGGAAAGGCGACTGGCAGCAGTGCTGGCGGCAGATGTCGCCGGCTACAGCCGCCTGATGGGAACGGACGAGGAAGGCACGCTCGCGCGGCTCAAGGCGGCCAGAAAGAATCTCATTGATCCAACGATCGCCGCTCATCGCGGCCGCATCGTCAAAACGACCGGCGACGGTATGCTGGTCGAATTCGGCAGCGCCGTCGACGCAGTGCGCAGCTCTGTAGAGGTCCAGAGCAGGATGGCGGAGCTTAACGCATCCGCATCGCAACAGCAGCGGATCGAATTTCGCATCGGCATTCACGTCGGCGACATTATCATCGACAATGACGACATCTTCGGCGACGGCGTCAACATCGCCGCGCGGCTGGAGAACATCGCGGACCCGGGCGGCATATGCCTGTCGGACGACGCCTACCGGCAGATCCGGAGCAAGGTCGATGCAGCCTTCGAAGACATGGGCCAACAGAATCTGAAAAACATCACTGAACCGATCCGCGCCTGGCGAATGAAGATCGGCGCCAGACCTTCGCCTGAGCGCCATCCAACTCCCGCCGAATCGCATCACATGCGCCCGTTTTCGGGAAAGCCCTCCATCGCGGTGCTGCCGTTTCAGAACATGGGCGGCGACAGCGAGCAGGAGTATTTCGCGGACGGGATCGCGGAAGACGTCCTTACGACCCTGTCAAAGATTCAGGAATTGATGGTGATAGCTCGCAACTCGAGCTTCGCGTTCAAGGGACAGAACCGGGACATTCGCGAAATCGGTCAGATCCTGGGTGCTCGTTATCTGCTGGAGGGGAGCGTTCGAAAGATCGGCAATCGCATCAGGTTGACGGCGCAGTTGATTGATGGTCGAGACGGCGGTCATCTCTGGGCGGATCGCTTTGACGGAAACCTGGACGACGTGTTCGATCTCCAGGACCGAATTACGCAAGAGATCGTCGAAGCGCTTGAGGTCCAGTTGACGGTCGGCGAACGCGCAAGGGTGTGGAGAAAACGCTCGGGCAGTCCGCTGGCTTATGAGTATGTTTTAAAGGGACGCGCCCTGTACGTTAATTTCGCGAGACAAACTCACGCACAGGCCCGGAAGCTTTTTGAACAGGCGCTGGAGATCAATGCCTCGTTTATGCCGGCGCTCTACTTGTTGGGTCTTACCCTGACTGACCAGGCGCGCTTCGGTTGGATCAAGGATGAAAATGAAGCGTATCAAGCCGCACTGGGCTGCGCTGATCGGGCTCTCGCCGCCGACCCCAGCTTCGGGGAAGCATACCTGGTGATCGGCTATGTTCGTACCTATCAACGCCGTCATGATGAGGCTGTGGCAGCGGGAGAAACGGCGATCAGCCTTGCTCCCAGCAGCTCTGACGCCCATCACATGGCGGGCATGTACCACGGCTACGCCGGCAATTTCCGAAAAGCCGTCCTCTACGAGGAACACGCCCAACGGCTCAGTCCGATTGAGCGCAACGAATCGATGGTGGACGAAGCGCGCGCAAGATTTCATCTCGGAGATTTCGCGGCGGCGCACGATATGGCCTCCCGCGTCCTGAGGCAGCGGCCGCTCTGGCTGACCGCGCAGTCGACACTCATAGCGGCGCTTTGGAATCTCGGCCGGCAAGATGAAGCGCGCATGATCTCGAGCGACTTGCTGGCGGGCCACCCCAATTTCAGCCTGGCCCGCTGGGCCAGGCTGCTGCCGTATCGCCGACAAGGCGACCTGGATGCATTGGTCAACCCGCTACGCATGGCGGGGCTCCCGGAGTGAAAACCCGTCCTCTTACAATGCCGGCGCGACGCCACACGCCAGACACCTGCGCGGCCGCGACTGCTTATTCGATTGCTGGTTCGGCTTCTTGCGCATCTCCGTAGATGAGGCACCGCAGGGATCGGCATATTCCGATTGGACCAGCTTTGCTGATTGCACGACCGGTTCGAGGCGCGATCAGGTCAACCCGATCAATTCGGCTGGCGCCGCCAGATGAACACCAGATAGAGCAGCACCGGCAGGCCGAGCCCAGCCCATGAGACTGCATCCCACCAGCCGTCGCCGACCAGCGCGCTGATCAATCCGACCGTGCTCACGATCGCGATGACGAGCGGAGCGCCGAAGATCTGGGTCAATGAACGATGCGAGACCATGCTGACGTCACGACGATAATGCGGGTTTGTCGATGGAGGCGGCGTCGGCGATCGCGCGTTCCTGGCTCACGCCCGCCTTGCGGCGGCGCATCCACAGGTACACGCCGGTCACCAGGATGAAGATGGTCAGGATGTCGAGCAGTGCCCAGACGATCTTGAGCGGCATGCCGCCATAGTCGCCGAAATGCAGCGGCTGCGAGACGAACAGGGTCGTCACATACCAAGGCATATCCCTTGTATCGGTCAGCTTGCCGGTTTCCGCGTCGATCAGCGCCGGCTTCAGCAGCCGCGAAGTCAGCGGCGTATCGCCATGCAGGAACACGGCGTAGTGGCTCTTGCTGCTGAACAGGGTTCCCGGGAAGGCGACGAAGCTCGGCGTCATGCCGGGCACCGCATGGGTGGCCACTTCGACCGCCGCATTCAGCGAGGTCAGCTTCGACGGCACCGGCCGGTCCTTGTACTGCGCCGTCATTTCGGCGAGCTGGCCGAACTGCCACATCTTGAGCACGAGGTCGGCCCAGGTGTTGATGACCCCGGTGAAGCCAACGACCAGCGTCCAGGCGACCAGCAGGATGCCCGCGAGATTATGGACGTCGAGCCAGCGCACGACGCGGGTCCGCTGCGCGCGATAGGCGCCGAAACGCAGTTTCCGCATCGACGGCGCGTAGACCACGATGCCGGAGATGATCGCGACGCAGAACAGGATCCCCATCAATCCGAGGAACAGCTTGCCGGGCAGCCCGGCGAACATGTCGGTGTGCAGCTTCAGCATGATGTAGGTGAAGCGGCCGGTCACATCGGGCGCATCGAGATAGGCGCCGCTATGGGTGTCCATCCGGATCAGCAAATTGTTGGTCGGATCGGCATCGATGGTCGGGCCGACGCTGACGAACATCGCGCTCGGATCGTCGCGATCCCAGATCAGGAAGTGAGGCACCTTTCCCGGCGCCTGCGCCAGCGCGTTGCCGAGCAGACGGTCCAGATTGGCCTGCGGCGTGCCTGGCGGCACGTCGGCCGGCTTGACCTGGCTGTGCAGGAGATCGTCGATCTGCTCGTGGAAGATCAGCGGCAGGCCGGTGATGCAGAGCAGCAGCATGAACAACGTGCAGATGAGGCTGGTCCATTTATGGACAGCGCCCCATCGCCGCAAGGATCTGGTCGTCGCAGTCAATTTCGTTACCTAAAGCGCGATGAGATCAGGTTGGATCGTCATCGAGCTTTAGCCTCTTGTTGAAGCATGATCTTTTCGGAAAACCGCTTCGCACTTTTCGGGATCATGCTTTTGTTTGAGCATGATCCTTTCCGAAAACCGCTTCGCACTTTTCGGGATCATGCTTTAGTTCCAGGTGTACTTCATCGTGCCCAGCACCGTGCGGCCATTGCCGAGGCCGCAATAGGGAAGTCCGGTGAGGCAGGATGCAACGTAGAAGTGGTCGGTCAGATTGGTGACGTTGATCTGTGCCTTCCAGCCCTTCAGGTCCGGCCGCAGATAAGCGAAGTCGTAGCTGACCGATGCATCGAGCAAGGCATAGGAGGGAATGACAAAGGTATTGAAGTTGTCGCCGTAGGTCTCGCCGACATAGCGCACGCCGAGGCCGAGCCCAAGGCCCGCGAGCGCGCCGTCATACCAGGTATACTTGCCCCAGACCGCGCCCTGGTCCTGCGCCGTGTTCATCATGTACTTGCCGGCATAGCCGACGATGCTCGTCGTCACCCGCGGGTCGAGATGGGTGTATCCCGCCGTGATTTCGAACTCGCGCGTCAGATTGCCCTTCAGCTCGAGCTCGAAGCCGCGGACGCGCACGGCATCGGTCTGCACGTTGAAGAGCGGATTGATGGGATCGGCGGTCAGCACGTCCTGCTGACGGATATCGAACGCCGCCGCCGTCGCCATGAAGTTCGAGCCGTTCGGCTTGAACTTGACGCCGACCTCCGCGCCCTCGCCTGTCGTCGGCCTGAACGATCGGCCGGCGCTGTCGGCGCCGAGGTTGGGCGTGAACGAGGTCCCGTAGCTGACATAGGGCGCGAGGCCGATATCGAACAGGTAGCTCAGGCCGATGCGCCCGGTTTGCGCCGAGTCATCGCGCGAATAATGGCCGGCCGGCGGATAGAACGCCATGCTGGTGAAGCCGGAGCTGACCCAGTCCTGGCGGCCGCTCATGGTCAGCGTCCAGCGATCGAGCTTGATCTGATCCTGCAGATAGGCGCCGAGCTGCGACTGCCTGTCGTCGCGCAGAATGAACGGCGCCAGCGAGCTGGCTGACGGAACGGCGGTGCCGTAGACCGGACTATAGGCATCGATCGGCGCAATCGGCGTCGTGCGATAGTCCGTGTTCGCCCACAGATCGAAGTAGTCGACGCCGGCCAGCACCTTGTGGACCAGCGGCCCGGTGGCGAAATCCGCCTGCAGCTGATTGTCGAGCGCGACATTGGCGGCGTCGGCCTTGACGTAGTTGTAGCTGCGCGCGACCAGACGATCCGTCACCATGCCCTCGGTCCGCACCGAGGCGAGGTCGTTGCTGACCTGGGTGTAGCGCAGGTTTTGCCGAAACTGGAAGATGTTGTCGAAGCGATGCTCGAACGCGTAGCCGACCGCGAACTGCTCGAGATGATAGCCATCCAGCCCGGGCTCGCCGAGGTAACGACTGTAGGGAATATGTCCGTTGGGGTTGGGCAGGAAGGACACCTGTCCCGGGACGTATTGCTGGTAACCCTTGTTGTCGACCTTCTGGTACTGCGAGAGCACGGTGAAGCTGGTGTCGTAGGTCGGGCGCCAGGTGAAGCTCGGCGCGATGAACAGCTTGTTGTCCTGAACGAAGTCGGTCTGGCTGTTGCTGTCGCGGCCAAGGCCGACGATGCGGTAAAGGAACCGGCCGTCCTTGTCGGCCGGACCGCCGATATCGAAGGCGCCCTGGAAGCGATCGAACAAGCCGAACGATCCCTCGATCTCGTAATGCGGCGTCTCGGTGGGCCGCTTGCTGACCAGGTTCAACAGGCCGCCCGGATCGGATTGTCCATACAGGCCGGATGACGGCCCCTTCAGGACCTCGATGCGCTCGAGACCATAGGTCTCGATGCGCGGGACCGCGAAGGTCGTGGTGTCGGTCGGCAGCCGCAACCCGTCGAGATAGCGCGGCGCGGTGAAGCCCCGCAGCTTGAACTCGTCGAAGAACGCGTTGGCGCCAAAACTCTCGATCGTCACGCCGGGCGTGTAACGCAGCGCTTCGGTGATGTTCTGCGCACCCTGCGCCTGGATCTGATCCTGGGTGACGATCGAGATCGACTGCGGCGTCGTCAGGACCGGGCTGTCGGTCTTGGTTGCGGTGACGCTCTGGCTGGCGAGATAACCGGTGACCGGGCCGTTGCCGCGCTCTCCGCCGCCACCTGCCCCCGGTGCTGGAACGTTCTGCGCGGGCGCCCGGTTCGCGATCGATCGCGGCGTCGTACGTGCAGGACGCGCCGCGCGTCGCGCCGGCAGCGTCCGCCGCGCCTGCTGCTGTTGTTTCGGCGCCTCGACCGTCACCGGCGGCAGCGCCGATTGCGCAACGCTTTCACGCGGCGTCACCACACTCAGCGCGAACAAACCGCTGCCGGCCATGTACCCGGCCGCCAGCGCAGTGCGACGAAACATCCGACCCCCGTCAACTCACATCGCCTTCATCCTCGCCGTCACTAACACGATGAAAGACGTACGCAGCTGATCGGTGATTAGAACACGTCCAGTGTTGGGCTTATCGCCGATGGTGTTGCGAGCTCGCAACGTGAACGCAGCGAAACTGCGTCAATGCGCCTCAGATTTTTCGAGCGCTTCTAAGGACGATTCTAAACTGCGTTTCGCTCCGCGATACTTCGAGTCAGTTCCGCGCACAGCGATCGAACGACGCCGTGCGCGGAAGCGATGATCAGACCGATCGCGCGCAGCGCGCGATCGCAGTTGCGGTGCTTTCGCCGAGCTCAGCGTCAGACTTCGGTGACGTGCTCCGGATCGGCGGATGCGAGCGCAGCGGCACGCTCGGCGCGCGGCGGATAGATCCAGACGGTGTTGATCTCCCGCTTGGTCTTCTTGGCCACATCGCCGACCATCTCGACATTGCGCTCCCAGCCGCGGGTGAACAGCGCACCGGCCTCGCCGAGGTCGAGGCAGGTGACATAGGCCTTCTGGTGATACGGCCTGGTCGGGACGCCAAGCAGCTCGGCCGCGGCGTTGTTGCCGGCAAAGGCGCCCATCCGCGTCGCGTGCTGGCACGACATCAGCGCGTAATTGCCGACATCGTCGCATGCGGCACGCGCCGCATCACCGGTGGCGAACACGCCCGCGATCGACGGTACGCGCAGATCGCGGTCGACCAGCAGCCGGCCGAAATTGTCGCGCTCCGCCGGGATCTGCGTGGTCAGCGGCGCGGCGCGAATGCCCGCCGCCCAGACCACGGTCGCGGCCTCGATATGCTCGCCGCTGGAGAGCGTGACGCCGGACTTGCTGACCTCGGCGACGCCGGCGCCGAAGCGGCCTTCGACGCCGAGCTTGCGCATCGCGTCCTCGATGATCGGGCGCGGGCCCTCGCCCATGTCGGGCGCGATCGCCACGTTGCGATCGACGATCACGACGCGCGGCTTGGCGTCGCTGCCGAGAATGTCCCGGAGCCGCGCCGGCATCTCGGTCGCCGCTTCGATGCCGGTGAAGCCGCCGCCGGCAACAACGACAGTGTCGCGCGCCACTGATGCCGGCTGCCTGGCGAGGTCGTGCAGATGGCGGTCGAGCGCGATCGCGTCCGCAAGATTGTCGACGCTGAAGCCATGCTCGGCGAGGCCGGGCACGTTCGGACGGAACAGCCGGCTGCCGGTCGCCACCACAAGGCGATCGTAAGGCAGCGTCTTGCGCGCGTCCTTGGCGGTGACGATCTGTACGGTGCGGGCCTTGGTGTCGACGGCTTCGGCGCTGCCCTGCACATAGACGACGTCGATCGCGTTGAAGACGTCGAGCAGCGGCGCGGTCAGCGTCTCCGGCTTCGGCTCGTAGAGCCGCGGGCGGACCACCAGGGTCGGCTCCGGCGCGACCAGGGCGATCTCGAGCTCCTCGGGCGAAACGCCCTTGATGTCGCGCAGGCGGGCTGCGGAGAGCGCGGCATACATGCCGGCAAAGCCGGCGCCAATGATGACAATTCGCATGGGTATCTCCTCTGGGTTGACAGTCTCTGATGTCCGCGCGTTGCCGTCGCCGCCTGCCGCTTGCGGCGAAGCCTGTCGCGATCGGCGACGCGAAGAGGTGGAAAGGCGAGCGCCTATTGCCGGGCGCAGCTCGACAGGAACGGCGTGCGCGCCCCGGGCATGCAGGCTGCGCGGCAGCCTCTCGCGCCCAACAACGATCCATGCTGAAGGCCGATCGGCAGCGCGGCCGCCGGGAGCCAGTCCCGGTAGAGTGCCTGGGCGGCGTCGCTGATCATCACCGACGTCATGGCATCGGCGCCCTGAAGCGCCTGTGCCGGCGCATCGGCGTCCTCGCCGGTTGCCGACGTGAAGCGGACGGTGAGCGTAAGTCCGTACGTCAGTGCAGTCGCGAGGACCCGGCGTCGCCGTGTGACTGCAAGGGAGCTACCGAAATCCTTCCAGGCCATCGCTTGTCTCCGTTGTTGGCATGGGCGCCACGGTGATCTAGCGAATTGGCTGGATGAGTGCCCCAGAGCGATTGCCCGACCTGAAGAGCGATTGCGGCTACCGCAGGCGGCGCCGCCAATCGCTCGGGGTTTCGCCGGTCAGCTTCCTGAACGCGGCCGCGAACGCGGTCTGCGAACTGTAGCCGAGCGCCGCCGCGATCGAGACCACGGATGCGTCGGTGTCGCGCAGCATGTTCATGGCCTGCTCGAGCCGGTGCTGGCGCAGCCAGGCATGCGGCGAGAGCCCGGTGCTTTCCTTGAAGGCGCGGCAGAAGTGAAAGCGCGACAGGCCGGCGTCCGCCGCCAGCGCCGCGAGCGAGACGTCCGCATCGCTGTCCGAGCGCAATCGCTCGATGGCGCGGCGCAGCGCCGTCGGCGCAAGACCGCCTACGGTCACCTGCACGGTCGCAGGCACGCCGGCGTGCGCCGACAGCAGGCGCGTGGCCAAAAGATCCGTCAATTGCTGCCGGAACAGCGCATCCAGCGCCGCGCTGCCATCGAGCGCATCAGCGGCGCTCAGCAGCAACCGCGATGTAATCGGATCGGGATGCCCGGTGCGCTCCAGCAGATCGCCGGGAGCGGCGGTGTCGGCCTCGCCGGCGACGCGCGCCAGCGTCGCATGCGGAAGATAGAGCTGAACGACGTGCACCGACTGGTGGATATCCCAGCGCGAGCTCGAGCCGGCCGGGATGATCGTCACGACCCCGGACCGGGCCGTTCCGATCGAAGCCACCCTGCCGGTGCGCCGCTCCAGCCGCTGCGAGCCTGCGGGATAGCTCATGACGACGTGGTCGACCATCGGCCTGACCACGTCGTGCAGGGCGTCATGCTTCCAATAGGCGATCGCGCCGCTCGACGGGTCGGCCGCCATGCGAAGCGGCTGCGTCTTGAGCACGCGGGCCATCTCCTGGCCGGCGGGCAGCGCGGACCGGCCGGTGCCTCGGCCGGCCGCGCTTCGGATGCGGCGGGCGAATCCCGCAAAGGATCGTGCAGGATCGGCTTACTCATCACCTGTGCTCGCGTTTGAAGGCTCATGCGCTCCCTCCTTGCGGGCCGGTCTGTCGGCCCCATGAGGCGCGGAACTGCCCGCCGGACGTAAGCGCCGCGCAGTTCGAATGTCTTTCCTGAAACGGCCATGCTTTGCCCAATTCTGCGCCAAGCGCGCGGCTGCGACATTTCTGCGTCCGGCACGGTCGATTGGACCAAAGCAGTTGAATTCATTCCGGAATCGCATTGCGCTGAACGACCGGCAGCATCGTTCATGATCGCGTGAGACAACTGGACTGCGCCGCAGCAATCCCGGATAATGAGTGACGGCTTCGCAGGCTGACCGACAGGTCCCTGCCCGGCTGCACATCAATGATGGACTCAACACGCATGGCACAGGCGGGCGCCTACGGGCAGCGGCTCGGGCAATTCCTACGCCTGAGGGATACGCCGCCGGCGCTGATCACGCGCACGCTGCGCAGCGCCGAGCTCGCGGTCACCGAAACCCGGGACGACAACCCGGTGCCCGGGCTGTCCGGATCGCTCACCGCCGAGGATGCCTTTCTGGTCAGCCTGAAGCTGCACGATTATCCGGACTGCGAATTGTGGGAGGGCGGCAAGTGCCTCATGAAGCGGGACATCCCGGCGGGCGCGACCTATCTCTACGATCTCAAACGCGATCCGCGCTACGTGATCGACAAGCCGTTCCACTCGCTGTTCTTCTATCTGCCGCGCTCGGCGCTCACTGACTTCGCCGAACAGACCGGCTCGCCGCGCATCGGCGAACTGGCCTGCGAAATCGGCACCGGTCACGACGACGGCGTCATTCGTCATGTCGGGGCGCTGCTGCGCGAGGGATTGCGTCGGCCGGACGAGACCAACCAGCTGTTCATCGACCACATGATGCTGGCGCTTACCGCGCACGTCACCCGCACCTATGGCGGAATACAACACCCGACCGGACCGGCCCGCGGCGGCCTCGCCGCCTGGCAGATCAACCGCGCCTGCGAAAAGCTCGAATCCGACCTCAGCGGGAAGATTTCGCTGAAGCAGATCGCGGCCGAGCTCGATCTGTCGGTCGGCCATTTTTCGCGCGCCTTCCGCATCTCCACCGGCCTGCCGCCGCACCAATGGCTGCTTCAGCAGCGCCTGAAGGTGGCCAAGCAGCTGATGGCGGCGCGCGACCTGTCGCTGTCCGAGATCGCGATTTCGGCCGGCTTTGCCAATCAAAGCCACTTCACGCGGGTGTTTTCCGCCGTGGTCGGCGTCAGCCCGGCGGCGTGGCGGCGCGAGATGTACCGCCCGGCGAGAAGCGAGAGCTGAACAGCGCCGCGTTCAACCGGCCGGCGCGGCTCGAACGGCATGCTTCGCGTGCCATTTGGGACCCGGTCCGCGCATGTAGTGCAGCTCGGGCCGGTAGGGATCGCGAATTCGCGCGATCAGATTCTGCAAGCTCGTCGTGATCGCGTTCCAGCCGTCGCGCAGAGAGAGCAATGATGCGTGCGGTGACAGCATGGCGCCCTCTCAGTGCGGCTTGCCGAGCACGGATGCGAAGGACAGGATCACGATCTCCTCGCCGGCCTCGTCGCTGACATGCACGACCCAGTCGCGCCAGTCTTCCAGGCTGACGGTTGCGACCAGCGATCGCATCATGCACGTCGCCGCCTCGCAGGCCTCCGAGAGGCTGGTCACCGAGGTGCCGCGGCGATCCATCAGCACCCCGTGCGTGGTCGAGCAATGGAAAAAGACCTGGGTCATGTGCGTATCCTCGCAAGCTCCGGACCAGAAGGTCATCTTTGGAGCTCCACGTTTCTTCGACGCGACCATTCGCAAGGCGGTTCACACGGGCGCGGGCCGCGCGGCGGCCTCGCGGAATGGTGATCAAGCCCCAGCACCGCCTCCTCACCAAATCGCGATTTGACAGTTCTTCTATATTTGTCAAAATCGTCAAATGGGACCGAAAACCCGCATTCTTGATGCCACCATGCTGGTGTTCCGCCGGCACGGCTTTCGCCGCTCCTCAATCGAGCAGGTCGCCGAGGCCGCCGGCCTGACGCGGCAGGCGCTCTATCACCACTTCGAATCCAAGGAAGCGCTGTTCCGCGCCGTGATCGAGCGCGTGCATGAATCCGCGATCGCGGCCGAGGAGACCGCCGTTGCCGCGGCGGAGACCGCGGGCGGCGATCTCGGCGACATCCTCGCCGCGGGCATGACCGCGCGGATGTCGACCATGATCGGCTCGCTGGACGGCTCGCCGCATCTCGAGGAACTGTATTCCGAGCACCTCGTGCACGCGCGCGACCTCTACCAGACCTACGCCGCGCGCTATGCGGAGCGCATGGTCGCGACGATCTCGCGGATCGTGCGCAAGCAGCAGCTGGCGCTGCCGCAGGACCTCTCGCCGGCCGAATTCGCGCGGCTGGTCGAGATGGCGATGTACGCAGCGAAGTCGCAATATCCGGCGATGCAGCCGTCGGATGCGTTCCTGAAGGACATTGCGATCATGGTGCGGACGCTCTGCGCCGGCGCGCTACCGAAATCACAGAAGCCGCCCGTCAAGAAGGCGGCAATCCCCAAGAGGCCGACACGCAGGACAAGCGGAGGACATCCATGAGCACGACGACCGTCAATGGCCGCGTCGAATCCCTGCCCGATGATCCCGATGCGCTCTTGATCGACATCGTGCGCGACCAGCTCAAGCTCACCGGCACCAAGCTCGTGTGCGGCGCCGGCGTCTGCGGCGCCTGCACCGTGCTGGTCGACGGCGCGCCGGTCGCAAGCTGCCTGATGCCGGCGCACGCCGCCGCCGGCAAATCGGTGACGACGGTGGAAGCCATCGGCGCGTCCGGGCTGCATCCGGTGCAGAAGGCGTTCATGGCGCATGACGCCCTGCAATGCGGCTTCTGCACGCCCGGCTTCATCGTGGAAGCGACCGCGTTCTGCGACCGCTGGCGCGCCATCAGGGGAACGGCGGTGCCGTCGCGCGACGAGATCGGCGCGGCGCTGTCCGGCCATCTCTGCCGCTGCGGCGCCTATGACGGGATTTTCCGCGCGATGGCGGATGCCTGCGCCGGCCGCTTCGACGGCGATCATGTCACGGCGCCCCGCATCGAGGCCCGCGACAAGGTGACGGGCGCGGCGAAATACACCGTCGATATCCATCATGACGGCCAGCTCGAAGGCCTGATCCTGCGCTCGCGCGAGGCGCATGCGCGCATCACCACGCTGGATCTGGCGCCGGCGCGCGCGCTCCCCGGCGTTACCGCGGTGTCGCTGCTCGGCGACGACCGGATCGTGCGCTATGTCGGCGAGCCGATTGCGGCGGTCGCAGCTCCGGACCGCAAGACGGCGTTGGCCGCGCTGGCCGCGATCAAGCTGACCAGCGAGCGGCTGCCCGCGGTGGTCGGGCTCGACGCCGGACGCAAGGATGATGCGCCCGTGGTGTTCGACAAGGCGAGCCGCAAGCGGGCCGGCAACGTCTCGGAAGCGGCCGGCGGGCCGGCGCCGTGGAAGCAGAATATCCGCGGTCCGACCGCGGTGTTCTCGACCCGCGCCAAGAAGGCCCGCAACTGGTTCGACGAGGCGCGCCAGGCCAACAACAAGCTGCTCATCGAAGCCACTTTCCGCACCGCCACGCAGCAGCATGCGTGTCTCGAGCCCCACGCCGCGGTGGCGCGCTTCGACGGCGACCGGCTGACCCTGCACGCCTCGACCCAGCAGGTGTTTCACCTGAAGGAGCAGATCGCAAAACGCTACAAGCTCGATCATGACAAGGTCCGCGTGATCGCCGAGCATGTCGGTGGCGGCTTCGGCTCGAAGGCGAGCCTCGGCACCGAGACGATTGCCGCCATCGAGCTGGCGCGCGCGGCGAAAGCGCCGGTGCGAGTCGCCTATGATCGCCAGGAAGAACTCTCGGTTGCCGGCTATCGGCCGGCCGCGGAGTTGAAGGTCGCGCTGCTGCCTTCCGAGCAAGGCGGCCTGAAAGCGCTCTCCGTCACCGCGCACGCCGATACCGGGGCCGCGACCAACTCGACGATCGCGGGACTGGCGCGGCTGATCTATCCGGCCGAGGCGAAGGACCTTTCGGACTTCGACGTCATCAGCAATTTGCCGCCCGGCGCCGCCTTTCGCGGCCCCGGCGGTCCGCCGATGGCGTTCGCGGTGGAGCAGTCGATCGACGAGGCCGCGCTGCGGCTCAACGTCGATCCGATCGCCTTGCGCAAGCGCTGGGATCCCGATCCCAACCGTCAGCGGCTCTACGACTGGGCATCCGGGCTCGAGATCTGGCGCAACCGCAAACCGGCGCAGAACGGGCGCTACCGCCGCGGCATCGGGATCGCGACGGGCTACTGGCTCTATCTGTGGCAGCCCAAAGTGAAGGTCGAGGTCGCGGTCAAGGCCGGCCGCATCGTCGCCAGCACCGCGACGCAGGACATCGGCACCGGCACCCGCAGCGTGCTTGCCGACGCGATCGCGCGCGAGTTCGATCTCGAACCCGGTGAGATCGATGTGCGGATCGGCGATTCCTCGCTGCCCGAAGGCCCCGGCTCCGGCGGCAGCCGCGTCACCGCCTCGGTGATGCCGCCGACGCTGCAGGCAGTGCGGAAGCTGAAGGCCGCGATGCTCGAACAGGCCACGCGAAAGCCGGCGCCCGGCTCGAACGCGCCCTGGCGCGAGCTGATCGCGCGCTCGCCCGACATCGCGGTGGTGGAGACGCGCGGCGAGGACGGCAAGAACACCGCGCCCGGCATCCGCTCGCCGCTGCGCGAAGTCGGCCTGATGGGCATGGTGTTCGGCTGGATGATGCGCCGCTTCTCGAACATCGCGGTCGGCGCCGGCGTGCCGAGCTCGGTGCAGATGATCGAGGTGGAGGTCGACACCTGGCTCGGCCATGTCCGCGTGCTCAACGTGCATACCGGCATCGCGGTCGGCAAGATCGCAGCGCCCGCGTTGGCGCGCAGCCAGGCTTGCGGTGCGGTGATCCAGGGCCTCGGCTACGCGCTCTACGAGGCGCGCGAGCTTGATCCGAAGACCGGCGACGTCCTGACCGCGGGAATGGAGGATTATCGCATCCCTGGGATCGCCGACACGCCGGAGATCGAGGTCCATTTCGACGAAGCCGGCTTCGACCACGTGCTCGGCAACAGCGTCGGCATCGGCGAGGCTTCGACGGTGCCGACCTCGGCCGCCGTCGCCAACGCGATCCACAACGCGATCGGCGTCCGCCTCACCGAGATTCCGATCCGGCCCGACCGCATCGTCGCCGCGCTGAAGGGGAGGGACGCCGCATGAGTGTCGCGACTGCAGACGTCATCTCCGCGCCCGAATTCCGCGCCGCCGGCACCGATCTGTCGGAGCGCCGCCGCAGCGGCCTGTCGTGCGGCTCGATCATCGATCTCGCCGCCAGTCCCGATACGATCGGCGTTGCGTGGAATGCGGACGGCTCGGCCCGCATCGGCGCCCTGACCACGATCGCTGCGATCGCATCCGATCCGCGGCTCGCCGAGGCTTACCCCGGCATCGCCGCAGCCGCGCAGGGCCTCGCCACGCCGCAGATCCGGCACATGGCGACGCTCGGCGGCAACCTCGCCCAGCGCTCGCGCTGCTGGTATTTCCGCAATCCGCAGATCGCCTGTCTCAAGAAGGGCGGCCCCGACTGCCCGGCGCGATCCGGCAATCACCTCTATCACGTCGCGTTCGATCTCGGCCCATGCGTCGCGCCGCATCCATCGACGATGGCGATGGCGCTGCTCGCCTATGATGCGAAGATCACCACCGACCGGCGCAGCGGCTTGTCGATCTCCGAGCTGCTCGGCGACGGCAGCAACGGCACGGCCGACAATCTGCTTGCACCGGGCGAACGGATCGAGCGGATCGAGCTCCCTGCTCCGCTCGCCGGCGAGCGCGCGCTGTACAAGCGCGCCATCAGCCGGACGCATGCGGAATGGCCGCTGGTCGAGATCTGCGTGCGGGCGGTGATCTCCGGCGGCGCATTTCAGCAAGTGCACATTACCGCCGGCGGCATCGCTCCGGTCCCGCTGCGTCTGACCGCATCCGCGGCGGCGCTGCAGGGTAAGCAGATTAACGCGGCGACCATCGCGCAAGCCACCGAGCTGGCGATCTCGGGAGCCAGGCCGCTGCCGATGACCGGATACAAGCTCGAGCTGCTGACGGGCCTGGTGCGCGACGTGGTCGAGCGGATCGTGGCGTAGGATCAAGCGCCCATTCGCCGCCTCGAGACAGCGTCGCGTCTGGAATGCATAGATCCAGGAATTCCTACGCCGGTATGCCGGCCTCACACAGCACGGCGACCATGCGGTCGCCCCATTCGGCGGATCTGGTCGGAAAATTCTGCCGCGCGTAGGACGCGCGGAAATCGGGCCGCAGCTTGAGCAGCCGGCCGGCGATGACGCGCGCCTCGTCGAGGCGCCCCGAGCCAACCTCGTTCATGATCAACGCGCTGAGCGTGTGTGCGTCTTCGCCGATCACCAGCGCCTTGGCGGCGGCCGCGCGGCCCTGCTCATACTGACCGAGCATGAAATGCGCGAAACTGATTCCGTTCCACATCGACGCCCGCCCGGGATCGATCGGGCTGAGCCGGAGTCTGTGCTCAAAACTTTCGATCGCGCGTGCCGGCTGCGCGCACATGAGCGAAATCCAGCCGCGATATCCCCACGCCGCAGCATCGTTCGAATTGAGCGAGATCGCCTCTTCGATCATGGTTTCAGCGCGATCGTAGTCGTGGCCGAGATAGGCAAACATGTGAGCCGCGCGCGCCAGCACGAACGGATCGTCGCTCGCCAGCACGCAGGCGAATTCGGCGATCCGCAGCGCCTCCGCCAACTCCTGCGCGCCGGGGGGCGTGCCGCGCGTGGTCTGTTTCAGCAGTGACGAATAGGCCAGCATGACCTGAGCGGCCGCATAGTTGGGATCAAGCGCGCATGCCTTGTTGAACCACTCGCCGAGTTCAGCGTCGCCCCACTTGGAGCGGTCTGCATAGGCCGCAATGCCTCTCAGAAAGAGATCGTAGCTATCGAGACGGTCGGTCGGCTTGGTTCGGGTTCGTTCGATTTCGCTCTGCTGGATCTTCGGAGCTATGATGCTGACGACATTCGCGGTGACCTGGTCCTGCAGATCGAACACGTCCCTCAGTTCGCCATCGAACCTGTCCGCCCAGAGATGCGTACCGCTGCCGGCCTCGATCAGCTGCGCGGTGATCCGAACGCGGCCGCTCGACTTGCGCACTGATCCCTCCAGCACGTATCGCACACCGAGCTCGTGCCCGACCTGCTTGATGTCGACGGACTTTCCCTTGTAGGTGAAGCTTGAATTGCGCGCGATCACAAACAGCGATCTGAAGCGCGACAGCGCGGTAATGATGTCCTCGACGACGCCGTCGGCAAAGTATTCCTGCTCCGGATCGCCGCTCATATTCTGGAACGGCAGCACCGCGATGGAGGCTTTCTCGGCAATCGCGGCTGGGGAAGCCGGGGCAGCGTGCTTCGCGACCGCGGCCGCTGCGGAGGCGCCGCCGACGCGAACTCTCCATGTCCGAACAGGCTCGGCAATATTCTTCAGGGCCTGCGGCCCCATGTCCTCGAAGGTCGCATCGACCTTGCCGCGAATGTGCCGTTGCACGTCATCGGAAATGCAGACGCCACCCGGCTCGGCAATCCCCTCCAGGCGCGCTGCGATGTTGACGCCGTCGCCAAAGATATCGTTGTCATCAACGATGATGTCGCCGACGTGGATTCCGATTCGGAATTCGAGCCGCTGTTCCGTCGGCACGGCAGCATTCTGATCGGCCATGCGGCGCTGCACTTCGACGGCACCGCGCACCGCGTCGACGGCGCTGGCGAATTCAACGAGTATTCCGTCGCCGGTCGTCTTGACGACACGGCCGCGATGCGCCGCCAGCGCTGGATCCAGCAACGCCCGCCTGACCGACTTCAGCTTGGCCAGAGTGCCTTCCTCGTCGATTCCCATCAGCCGGCTGTAGCCGGCGATATCGGCCGCCAGAATCGCTGCCAGACGCCGATCCATGCTATCGGTGGTCAAAGACATGCCCCCGGACGAGGGGTTAATTTTCGTCGCCGATCAAAGCACGGCTGACGGCCTCCGGGCTAGAGCAAACGTCCGCGCTGCTTGCCCAGGCTGGAAATCGGCGGCTTGGTCAACGACGATCTTGAGGCTATCGCCCAGCGGGTCTATCGCGCCCGGGTCAGCGCCAGCCAGATGCCGCCGCCGATCATGAAGCCGCCTGATATGCGCGACATCAGCCGGGTCCGCTCCCTGGAGAAGAACTTGCGGGCGCGGCCGGCCGCCAAGGCGTAGGCGGCGTCGGTCAGCACGGCGGTCGCCATGAAGGTGAGGCCGAGCAGCGCCACCTGCGGAACGTGCGGCTTGTCCATATCCATGAACTGCGGGATGAAGGCGCCGAAGAACACCAGCACCTTCGGGTTCGAGAGCAGCACCAGAAAGCCCTGCAGGAAGAAGCCGCCGCGCGGCGGTGGCGGCGTGTCGTCGGTGCTGACGCCCTCGACCGGCGAGCGGATCAGCTTGAAGCCGAGCCAGACCAGATAGGCGGCCCCGGCAAAGCGCACCCAGTCGAACCAGTAGCCCATCGTCGCCATCAGCGAGGTCAGCCCGACCGCGACGGTGCCGATCACGATCGCAAGCCCCACCTGCGCGCCCAGCACGTTGGTGAGCGCGGCGCGCGTGCCGTAGCGCAGCCCGTTGGCGATCACCATCGTGACGATCGGACCGGGCAGCAGCGCCAGCGCGATGCAGGCGGCGACGAAGGCGAAATAGGCTTGCAGGGACATGGGAGAGCTCGTTTGTTTCTTATCGTCATTATGCACGAGAGTGGCAGACATGGAAGCGCGTCCGCTCCCTCGCCCCGCTCTTCACGGGGTCGAGACGAGCGAAGCTCGCTCTTAGAGGGTTGGGGTGAGGGGCTCTCTCCGCCAGGCGGTGCGGGCCGTTAGACCTGTACCCCCCTCACCCGGATCGCATCTGGCGATGCGATCCGACCTCTCCCCGCAAGCGGGGCGAGGTGAAGAGAGATCACGCTCAACGGCCTTCCATTGCCGCGATCATCCATGACCTGATCTCTTGCCCCTCCAGAAATGTCAACGTCGCGCTTTGCACGCGCCCAACATCGCCGCTCCCCTGCGCCACGACCGCCATCAGGTCGCAGCGATGCGACACCGCGATGCCGATCGCAGTGCGCTTCCCGTTGGGCATCTCGAGATCATAGACCCTGATCCGCCCCGGCATATCGGCGACAGCAACGACATCGCCCGCCTTCAGCGGCACAAAGCGCGGGCTGATCATGTCGACATCGGCGACGCGATCGACCTCGTCGTCATCGGCGACGCCGCCGTCGCAATTGCAGAAGCCGAGCTTTGGCCTGAGATAAACCTCGACGTCGTCACCGCACTCCGCCGCGCCGCAACGGAAAGCCCGGCCGGCAGGCCAGCCGTCGCGCGGAAACGGCCAGGCGATCTCGCGCCACGCGGCCGCGCGCGGCGGCGCCATCTCGTAGCCCGCAACTGCGGAGAGCCCGCCGAGCACGAGGATCATCGCCGCGATGACCCGCCATGAGTGCATCATCGCGTGCTCACGGCAGACCGGCGATGGCGCGCGCAGCGCCGGTCAGTTCGAGGATGTGCAGTCCGGTGTTGGCGCGGTCGACCGCATAGATGTAGCCGCGCTCGTCGGTCTCGACATTGTTGGTCTGGATCGCGGCCTTGCAGCGGTCCTTGCCGTCGATGGTGACGCAGCGCTTGTCGGTCGCCGCCGTGATGGAGGGAATGAAGTACCCCACTTCCTTCGGGTGATAGGGATCGCGGATGTCGAGCGCGCGGACGCCGGCGTTGAAGAAGGCGATGAAGGCCAGCTTCTTGTAGTAGACCGGCGCCATGCTCTCGTTCGACGAATGCGAGCCGAACCGGCCGCCGCGCTCGCAGAACGCGCCGGAGGCCTCGGGTACCGTGTAGCTCGAGATCAGCATCGGCCGCGCCTCGGTGGTGACGTCGGCAAACCACACCATCTGCCGGGCCTCGCCGCATTCGTTCTGGATCGCCTCGTCGACGATCATCACGATGTCGCGGCTCTTGCCGTCCTTGTCGTGGGCGAATTCGGCGATCGGCATGTCGGGCATCGGAAACACCGTGTGCGCGCCATTCATGGCGGATAGCGGCATCCGCGCGATCTCCGGGAATTTCAGATTGTCCGGCGTCGGCTCCTTCGGTCCGTTCAACAGCTTGTCGCGGTCGACGATCTGCAGGAAGCCGCCCTTGTTGGTGCCATAGCCGAAATAGACGCGGTTGCCCGTTGGCCCGGTCGAGATCGGCCCGTGCAGTTCGGTCGGCACAGCGCCGGTCGCGCCCGGCTCCTGCCCGGGCAGGCCGAAATCCCTGATCTTCGTGGGGTGCGCGGGATCGGAAAGATCATAGACCTGCGTCATGCGCCGCGTGCGCCAGTCCGGCGCGCCCGACACCAGGAAGGCGATGCCGGTGCCGCATTCCCAAAAACTCTTGTGCGTGTCCTTCAGGCCGCCGATCCGGGTGACGAGCACCGGATTGGCGGGATCGGCGACGTTCCAGATCTCATGCGCCTCGCTGCCGAAAGTGCGCAGCATGTAAACCGCGTTGCGATCGCCCCTCGGCAAATCCTTGCCGTCGCAGACCCGCACCATCTGCGCGCCGCCGGATTCATACTTGCCTTCCTGTCCGGGAATGTGCCGCAGATATTTCGGGTGCGCGGGATCGGTGACGTCGACGATCGAGGTGCCGTTCGGCTCGGCCTTGCCGGTCATCGGGTTGACGGGGTCGGGAATGTCGTCGGTGCCGCCGTGATGACCGATATAGGCGATCCATTTGTCGCCCTGATGATGGATGGTCGGCTGATAGGCGCTGCGCGCCTGCAAGTCGTTGGTTCCGACCAGCCTCATGTTGGAGGCTTCAGGCGGGTCGCCGATCTTTGGCTGCTGGGCGCCCGCACCATTTGCGAGCAGGACAAGAAAGAACGTGCAGCAAACTGCCGTAACGCGACCGCCCATGCGCACCACCCAATGTTCCACACCAATCTGCGTTGGCTGCGGGCGACGCTAGCACGGTACTGCCGATGCCAAAACACACGCTCTTGACATGCAACCATTTGGTTGCCTATTATCCGACCCATGGATGAAGTCTTCAAAGCCCTCGCGGATGCCTCACGGCGAACGCTGCTTGACCGGCTTCACGATCAGAACGGGCAGACGCTCGGTGAGCTCTGCGACGGCCTCGACATGACGCGTCAGGCCGTCACCAAGCACCTTGTGATTCTCGAGGAGGCCAACCTCGTCACCACGATCAAGCATGGCCGCGAGAAGCTGCACTATCTCAACCCGGTTCCGATCCATCAGATCGGCGAGCGGTGGATCAGGAAGTTCGAGCGCGGGAAACTCGCCGCGCTGAGCGAGTTGAAAAGACAATTGGAGAAGCGTGATGAGTAAACCGGACTGCGTCTACGTCACCTATATTGAGACCACCGCCGACAAACTGTGGCATGCGCTGACATCGAGCGACTTCACCGAACGCTTCTGGTTCGGCTATCGCATCAGTTCCGACTGGAAGGTCGGCTCGCTTTTCTCTCTTACCAAGGACGGGCGCCGCGCCGTGCAGGGCGAGGTGCTGATTACCGATCCACCGAACAAGCTCGCCTACAGCTGGGACGTCGTGAAGGAAGGCGTCGAGCGCGAGCAGGTCTCGCGCGTGACCTTCGACATCGAGCCCCACGGCGGAGTGGTCAAGCTGACCGTGACGCATGATAATCTGGGTCCGAAGACGCTGCGCGACATCTCCGGCGGCTGGCCGATGGTGATCGCAAGCCTGAAGAGCTTCCTCGAGACCGGGCGCGAGCTGCCGGCCGACCTGCTCACCAGCGGCGCCAGGGAGGCCTACCATGCCTAAGCCCGAATTCGCCTACGTCACCTACATCGAGACCACGCCGGACAAGCTGTGGGACGCGCTGACCAAGAGCGCGTTCACGCGGCAATACTGGTTCGACACCGAGCTGCAATCGGACTGGAAGGTCGGCTCGCCGCTCGCGCTGGTGATGGGCGGCAAGACCACCGACACCGGTGAGATCCTCGAGGCCGACCGGCCGCGACGCCTCGCCTACACCTTCAAGCACGTGCTCGACGAGGACATGCGCAAGGAGCCGGCAACCAAGGTGGTCTTCACGCTCGAAGCCCATGGCAAGATCGTGAAGCTGACCGTGACCCATGAGGGCTTCGGCGCGGGCAGCAAGCTGCTCGACGGCATTTCCAAGGGCTGGCCGGCGATCCTGTCGGGGCTCAAGAGCCTGCTCGAGACCGGCAAGGCGGTCACGATCCCGCCGGCCGCGCTCGGGATCGACGGCTTCGAACGACAATGAAAATCTATCGACGGGTGCGTACAGACATGAACATCGAGAAATTCAAACCGGCAATCGTCTACGCGATCTACATCGCCGCCACGCCCGAAAAGGTGTGGCAGGCTTTGACGACTGCCGAATTCAGCCGGCAGTATTTCTCCGGCAACGCGGTCGAGGTCGATCTTCGCCTCGGCGGCGCCTACGTCGTGCGGACGCCCGACGGCGCGCTGCACATCTCCGGCGAGGTGATCGAGTGCGATCCCCTCAAGCGGCTGACCGTCACCTTCAACGTCAACTGGCCGCAGCTGGTCGAAAAGCTCGGGCCGACGCTCGTCACCTACGAGATCGAGCCGGCCGGCGACGGCGTGAAGCTGACGCTCTTGCAATCGCATGACCGTCCGATCAGCGACGACATTCTCGCAGGCGGCCGCACCGGCTGGCCGGCGATCCTCTCCAGCCTGAAGAGCCTCGTGGAGACCGGCAAGGCAATGGTGATCCCGATGCAGCCGCCAGCGCGCATGATGGCCGCGCTGAAGGAATTGGGAATTGCGATGCCGACGTGAGGTTGGCGATACGGCCGCTCCATACTCCGCTGTCGCCCCCGCGAAAGTGTTTGGTCCCTGCAGATTGGTTGGATGGAATCGGTGTAGAACGAGGCGTGGCCTTTGTTAGGGAGCGCCTCGTGTCATGGAACTGAGCTTGCACGCGAACGCCACGACGACGCCGAAGACACGTGCCTACATCCAGCGCAGCCGGAAGTCGGTCGCTCAGTTGGCGGCCGAATTGGGGGTCAGCGAGACCACGATTTATCGCTGGCGCAGCCGCACGACGGTCGAAGACCGCTCGCACCGGCCGAAGAACCTCACGACCAGCCTCTCCGCGGTTGAAGAAAGGGCCGTTTGTG
>NZ_JAGKJL010000054.1:0-59856 GCF_020329495.1 Bradyrhizobium australafricanum
GTTGTTCACAAACCGCCAGAACGCCATATTGGCAGCCCAATCGCCCCGGGCCATCTGGCGCAAGCAGACGCTGCGCGTGCAAAGCATAGCCCGGAGAAGCGTCGCCCCCTTTTGTCGAGACGAACGTCCCCGAACTCACCCAAAGACAAATCCGGCTGCATCGCTGGCGCTCCTTCGAATCAAAGCGCCAGTGAGAGAATCATACAACATGCTGCAGAGACGCCACTTCTTGCTGCACCGAGTCAATCTGTCGCGCCCCAAAACCGTGTAGACACGCTAGTGCGAAAGCAGGGACGACAGTGAGTGTGCGGCACGGTTTGTGAGTCATACGCCCGCATTCTTGCGACATGGTTTGTCCGAGTTGACAGGTTTGTGCCGAGTTGCCCGTCGGGCAGCCACACGGCGCGGCACATTCGGCGCCCGCCGCCCGCTTGTCCGGTCGTCCATGCAATGGCAGAATTGCACCATAACGTGCAAAATCGGACACGGGCCATGCCACTCATCCGGATCTGGGTCTATGACGGCATCCTCGCTTCGGGTGTGGCGGGGATTGTCGACGTGTTCACCGCCGCCAATTCGGTGACGGCGCAGCGGCCGCGACGTCGCAGCGGCATGCCTTCACAGCTGCGGTGGCGCGTCGAGTCTTTGAATGGCCGGCAGGTCCAGACAGCGTCAGGCCAGGTCATCGGCGTCGATGGACCGATCGGCGCGCGGTCTTCGGCAGACGCGGTGGTGATCCCGGGACCGTTCGTCGGCGATATCGAACGTTTCTTCGAGCGCCTCGATACCGTCGAGCCGCTGCTCGCGGCTCTGCGCCGGCAGCATGAGCGCGGTACCCTGCTCGCGTCCTATTGCACCGGCAGCTTCATCCTCGCCGAGGCCGGCCTGCTCGACGGCAGGGTTGCGACCACCCATTGGGCGAAGGGACGGACATTCGCGATGCGCTATCCGGCGGTCGATCTGCGCGTTGCCGAGATCCTCACCGAGCAGAACCGGATTGTCTGCTCGGGCGCGGTGACCACCTCGCTCAATCTCGCGCTTCGGCTGGTCGAGAAGTTCGCCGGTGCCGATGTCGCCGCCGAGACCGGCAAGCTGATGCTGATCGACAGCAATCGCATCTCGCAGGCACCCTATGTCAGCCGCACGTCCGACACGCAGCACTCCGACGCGCTGGTGGCGCGGGCGCAGAGCATGATGGAGAAGTCGCTGCAACAGGGCTTCAGCCTTGCCAGGCTGGCCCGCGACCTTTCGGTCAGCGAGCGCACCTTGAACCGCCGCTTCAAGCTGGCGGTCGGCGAGGCGCCCTTGCAATATCTGCAAGCGCTGCGGGTCGACGTGGCCAAGCGCCTGATCGAAACCACGCGGCTGAAGCTCGACGCGGTCAGCGCGCGCGTCGGCTACAACGATCTGTCGACCTTCCGTCGTCTGTTCAAGCGCGAAACCGGGCTCTCGCCCCGCGAATACCAGCGCCGGTTCGTGCGCAGGGTCGCCGCGAGCTGAGAACGCCGTGTCCGAATTTGCCCTAAGATTGGCGATACTGCCACTGCTGCCGGGAGTACGCCGCGCATAGACCTCGTCCTGTCAACAACAGGAGGTCGCCTCAATGCCGATGATCGACGTGACAATTCCCGAAGGAGCCCTGAAGCCGGAAGCGGAAGCGCGGCTCATCAAGGAGCTCGGCGATATCCTGATCGGCCACGAGGGGTTCGATCCGGCGAACAAGGTTGCGCAAGGCGTCACCGTTGTCTTCCTGCATCGGCCGGCCGCCGTTTATGTGGCGGGCCGGCCGTCGCCATCGCCACGATTTCGCATCGTCCCGACGGTCCCCGAGGGGCAGTACACCGAAGCCTCGCGCGCGGCCTTGGTGAAGGACGTGACCGATGCGGTGGTACGCGCCGCCGGCGGTTCGTTCGAGGACGTGGCGCCGCAGGTCTGGGTGTTTCCGACAGAGATCCCCGACGGCCAGTGGGGCAGCCGCGGCGTCATTCGTCCGCTGCCGGACATCCAGGCCTTCATCGCCGGCGAGCACGAGCGCAAGGTCGGCGAGGCGCGTCTGGCGCGACGCCGGCGCGTCAAGGCGCTGGAGCTGCTCGCGGGCGCGCTCGACGCTGTCCGCAAGGGTGTCGACTGACGCGGGCACAACCATGACATCCGACACGCATTTCAGGCTCGCGGCGATCCAGGCCGCGGCGGTGCCATTCGATCGCGACGCCTCGCTGGAGAAGGCCTGCCGCCTGATCGGCGAGGCCGGCGCCATGGGCGCGACGATCGCCGCCTTCGGCGAGACCTGGCTGCCCGGCTATCCCTTCTTCTGTCACGCGCCGACCGGGCCGAGCACGTTTCGCGCGATGGCCGAATATCTCGACAACGCGGTCGAGATTCCCTCGCCCGCGACCGATCGGCTCTGCGCCGCCGCCGAGGCCGCCGGCATCGATGTCGTGATCGGCGTCGCCGAACGTGATGCCGTGACCAAGGGAACGGTCTACTGCACGCTGCTGTTCATCGGCCGCGAGGGACGGCTGCTCGGCCGCCATCGCAAGCTGAAGCCCACCTTCAACGAGCGCTCTGTGTGGGCCGATGGCGACGCGGCGGGGATGCGCGTGCATGAGCGGCCCTATGGCCGGATCAGCGGCCTCAATTGCTGGGAGCACAACACCATGCTGCCCGGCTATGCGCTGGCCGCGCAGGGAACGCAGATCCACGTCGCGGCGTGGCCGGGGCGGGAGCCTGCGGTGGCGCCACCGTCGCCGACGCCGCTCTGGCCGCGGCAGTTGTTGCTGTCGCGAGCGTTCGCCTCGCAAGCCGGCTGCTACGTCATCGCGGTCGGCGGCATGCGCTCGCACGAAATCACGCCGGAACGCTACCGTGAACTCTCGACGATCGAGTACAGCGGTGACAGCGTCATCATCGATCCGCGCGGCGAGGTCATCGCCGGTCCGGCGCAGGGCGAGACCATCCTGATCGCGGACGGCTCGCGGGAGGCCGTGCTCGCCGCCAAGGCGCTGTGCGATATCGGCGGCCATTATTCGCGCCCCGACCTGCTGCGGCTGATCGTCGATCGCAATCCGCAGGAGCGGGTCATCGACTGCGGCTTCGCCGGGCGTGTCACGCCGGAGATGTGGGAGTGACCGAACGGCGCGGGCAACCCGCGCCGTCAGAGCCTGTCGCGAGAAAGGTCGCTCCGTGTCACGAAGCTTCCTGCGGAATTGCGGATGGTGATTCCTCGCCCTTGAGCTCCTCGAGACTGCGGTGCCGCGGCTCGATGCCGAGCGCCCATACGGTGATGATCTGCACGATGAGCAGTCCGATCATCAGGGCCATCACGCCGGCGACGCCGCGCGCTTCGAACAGCATCACGACCAGGAATGGTGTCACGATGGTGGCACCTCGACCGAGTGTGTTGACGATGCCGGATGCCCGCAGCCGCACCTCGGTCGGGAACAGTTCGGGAATATAGATGCCGAACAACAGCGCGACCAAGACATAGATCGGCACGGTCAGCGCGAAGCCGACGGCCGGCAGCAGGAACGGATCCGAGATCATCGGATAGATGACGCCGAGGATGATCGAGATCAGCGATGCGCCGATGATCGTGGGCTTGCGGCCCCAGCGGTCGGCGGTCAGGGCGCCGATCGCCGAGCCGATCGGCGCGCCAAGCGCCATCAGCAGCGAGTAGCCGAACGAGGTCGCGACGGACAGGCCCTGCTTGATGAAGAACACCGGCAGCCAGGTCACGAAACCGTAGAGCAGCGTATTGATGGTAATCAGGCATACCGCGCCGACGATCATGCGGGACAGCAGCGGCGCAGCGAACAGCGTGGCGAGATCGGGCGACACCGGTGCCGGCGTTGCAGCCGCGGGCGCCGGCAAGGGCTGACCCCGGGAAGCTTCCTTCTCGATCGCCTGCATCAGCGCCTCGGCCTCGGCGGTGCGTCCCACCGCCTCCAGCCAGCGCGGCGACTCCGGCAGCGACTTGCGCAGGTACCAGACGATCAAGGCGCCGACGCCGCCCAGCACAAACATCGCGCGCCAGCCGAATTGCGGGACGACGACTGATGCGACCAGCAGTGCGATGGGCAGGCCGGTCACGACGCAGACGGCGGTGAAGCCGAGCCACTTGCCGCGGCTCCGGGCCGGCACGAACTCGGTCATCGTGGAGTAGCCGACAACATTTTCGGCGCCGAGACCGACGCCCATCACGAAACGGCAGGCAATCAGAAAGGCCATGTTTGGCGCAAACGCCGCCGCCAGGGACGCGATGCCGAACAGCAGCAGATTGAACTGGTAGGTGAAACGCCGTCCGTAACGGTCGCCGAGGAAGCCGGTGCCGAAAGATCCGAGCATCATGCCGACGAAGGTTGCGGAGATGAACGCGGCGTTTTGGGCGAGCGTCGAGAACCCGGTTTTCAGCGTCACGCCGAGCACGGTGCCGGCGATATAGATGTCGAAACCGTCGAAGAACATTCCGATCCCGATCAGGATCATGATCCGGCGGTGGAATGGTCCGATCGGTAGCCGATCGAGGCGGCTCCCGGCATTGACCGATGTCGACATATGCGCTCTCCCCTTGACTGTTTCCTCGGTGATGCGGCCCGCCATCTGTGGGCGGTTTGCCGCTTTGCTCGACTGCGGCTAGTTCAACCGGCGCTGGCTGGCCGTGTCGCGGTACCAATCGAACGGCTGTTCGTGGGTCGCGACCATCACGCTCTTGGTGTTGAAATGGTCGTCGAAGCTCTCGGTGCCGCATTCCCGGCCGATGCCGGAATCGTCAACGCCGCCCCAGGGCGAGGCCGGATCGAGCCGGTGGTGATCGTTGATCCAGACGATCCCGGCCTTGACCGCGGCGGCCACGCGATGCGCGCGCGCGACGTCGCGGGTGCGAATGGCGGCGGCGAGGCCAAAGGGCGAATCGTTGGCGAGCCGGAGCGCGTCGGCCTCGTCCTTGAAGGGGGTCACCGAGGTGAAGGGGCCGAACACCTCCTCCTGGAAGATCCGCATGTCGGATTTGACGTCGGCGAACACGGTCGGTTCGACGAAAAAGCCGTTGTCGTGGCCCGCGACCTTTGCGGCCACGCCGCCGGTGAGCAGCCGCGCGCCGTCTTCATGACCGTAGCGCGCATAGCTGAGAACGCGGTCGCGCTGGCGCGCCGAGATCACCGGCCCAAGCTGCGTGTTCGGATCGAACGGATCGCCAATGCGGATGGTGCGGGTCTTGGCCTGCAGCTTTTCGACGAACTCGTCGTAGATCGAGGCCTGCACGATATGGCGCGACGCGCAAACGCAGGTTTGGCCGGCGCCGATGAAAGCGCCGAACGCGGCGTAGTTGACGGCGCGGTCGACGTCGAAATCGTCGAATATCATCACCGGCGTCTTGCCGCCGAGCTCCATGGTCTGGTGCGCGAACACCTTCGCCGCGGCGCTGCCCGCGATGCGGCCGGCTTCGGTCCCGCCGGTCAGCACAAGCTTGTTGATGTCGCCATGCTCGGCGAGCATCTTGCCGGCGCTCTGGCCGAGGCCAAGCACGATGTTGAAGACGCCGGGAGGCAGTCCGGCCTCGCTGAAGATCTGGGCGAGCTTCAGTGTCGTCAGCGGCGTGTATTCCGATGGCTTGACCACGGTGACGCACCCGGTCGCCAGCACGACGGCAAGCGACTTGCACAGGATCATGAGCGGGTGATTGAAGGGCGTGCAGTTGGCGACGATTCCGATCGGCGTGCGCAGGGTGTAGTTCAGATACGCGCCTTCGACCGGGATGACGGAATCACGGCGCGACAACGCGAGTCCGGCGAAGTAGCGGAAGAAATCCGGCAGGCGCGACAGTTGCGCGCGGGTTTCGTTGACGGGACGGCCGTTGTTCAACGTCTCCAGCCGGTACAGCGTGTCGAGATTGGCCTCGAACGCGTCGGCGAGCCTGTTGACGAGCCGGGCGCGCGCCCTCGTGTCCATCCCGCCCCACGCCTTGCCTTCGAACGCGGCGCGCGCGCTCTTCATCGCGCGGTCGATATCCGCGGTGGTCGAATTCGGAATCCGGGCGATGACGTCGCCGGTCGCGGGATTGCGGACGTCGAGCATCTCGCCGTCTCCGGCCTCGACCTCGCGTCCGTCGATGAAGTTGCCGTGGATCTCGACGTCGATCGTCGCGGGCTTCGACGGAATGTTCATGATGACCTCTCTTCGACGATGACGGCGTTGCGCTTGAGTGCCGGCAGCACGCGCTTCTCGGTCGCCGCGATGTGAGCCTTGATGATGCGGGCCGCGGTGCGTGCCTCGCGTTGCTGCATGGCGTCGATCAATGCGACATGCTCGGCCACGAGCTTCGCCGGGTCGTGGCCCTTCAGATTGGAGACGCTGACGCGCACCAGCCGATCGGCCTGGCCGATCAGGTCGCAGAGCGTGGTCGCCATGCGGCGGTTGCCCGACGCGTGCGCCAGCGCCGAGTGGAAGCCGCGATTGTAGGTGATGAAGTCCTCATGGCTGCCGGAGAAGCGGCGGAATTCATCGAGTGATTTCAGGATGCTGTCGGGCGCGCTCTCGATTGCTTCGGCGACGCAGGCCGGTTCGAGCGCAAGGCGGAAGCGCAGCAGATCGCGCGCGTCGGACAGCGAGATCGGATTGACCCGGTAGCCCTGGCGGGGCTGCACCGTCACGAGGTGCTCGCGCTCGAGCCGCAGGAGGGCGTCCCGGACCGGCTGGCGGCTGACGGCGTAACGCTCCGCCAGATCCTGCTCTCGTATTTCATCACCGGGAGCAAGCTGACACAATAAAATATCAGATCGCAGATTTTCGTAGATATTCTCGCGGAGAAGGATCATCTTTATTGAGTCTCCTGCCCGTAAAATGCAGTTTGTGAAATATCACGTCAAGCTGAAATCCTTGAAATCCGGATGATTTGATCTATCAATCGTCCGCAGGGGCGCTTCGGAGCCCAAATGCGCGAATTTCGGGCGCGATTTGAAAGAGAGCGACGATGGAAAGGCTTTTGGCCAACCGCACAGTCAACGCAGCCCAGTCGGGCGAAGGGCCGCCGCTGGTCCTGTTTCACTCGCTGCTGTCGGATCGCGCGAGCTTCGATGCGATCGTGCCGGAGCTTGCCCGCTCGTTTCGGACCATCGTGCCGGAACTACCGGGATTCGGTCGGTCGAGCGCGGTCGAGGGTGGCCTTGCCGCGATTGCCGACCGGATGGCGGACGCGGTGCATGATGCGGCTGATGGCACGCCGGCCATCGTGCTCGGCAATGGTTATGGCGGGTTCGTCGCGCTGCAGATGGCGATCCGCCACCCGGCGATCGCGAGCCGGCTGATCCTCGCCGACAGCGGTGCGGCATTCTCCGAGCCGGGCCGCGAGGCGTTTCGCAACATGGCCAGGGTTTCACGCGAGAAAGGGCTCGCCGCGATCACCGACATTGCAATGCGCCGGCTGTTTGCACCGGATTTCCAGGCACAGCATCCCGCGCTGATGCAGGATCGCCGCGACGCATTCCTGCGCACCGATCTCAACGTGTTCTGCGCGGCCTGTGACGCGCTGGCGAGCCTCGATCTTCGTGCCGAACTACGCAGCGTGACGGTACCGACACTCGTTGTGGTCGGCGAATATGACGAGGCGACGCCGCCGCCGATGTCATACGAATTGGCAGGCGGCCTGCCGAGAGCGAAGCTCAGGGTCATTCCGGGATGTGCGCATGTCCCGCAACTGCAATCGCCAAAACTGTTCCTCGATACGATCGGCGATTTCCTGGCGATCAAGCATAACGCGCCCGCCTGAGGCACGCGCAAACGGCTGGATCGCGCCGCGGGTCACGCGGCGGCGTGCCGACAATTTGGGCAGAACGCCCAGCTAATGCCGTTTGACGCGACAGCATCTCTGCCTAGTCTGACCGGAGACGGAGATGAAACATGCGAGCGATCCTTGATCACTGCACCGGCGGTCGCAGGCGCAGCCTGCCGGCGGGCACGGATTTCATCGAGGAGGGAGGCAAGACCGGTCATCTGTTCGTGCTGCTCGAGGGCAAGGTGGAAGTCGTCAAGGGCGACAGCCTGGTCGCCGTCATCGACGAGCCCGGCGCGGTGTTCGGCGAGATGAGTGTGCTGCTCGACCGGGCGCACAGCGCCAAGGTGCGCACGGCCACTGATTGCGTCCTGTACGAGTTCGACGATGCGGCGTCGTTCCTGCGCGAGCAGCCGGCGGTGGCGCTGCTGATCGCGCAGCTGCTGGCGCAACGGCTTCATGTCGCCACGACCTATCTTGCCGACCTGATGCACCAATATGCCGATCACGGCACCCACCTGGCGATGGTCGGCGAGGTGCTGCAGAGCATGATCAACCTGCCGCCGATGCAGGTCGCGCCAGGCTCGGATCGGCAATCCGATCCAAGGATATGAGCCAGTCCGGCGCCTCGCGCACGGGAGCCGCCGGCCGCGACAGCGGCGCCTTGAGATCGATCATCTGCGCATCGCCGGCGGCCAGCCAGAACGCCTTGTCCTGCGCGAGATCGAGCACGATGTAGACCGGAGGCCGGCCGGGCTGCAGGCCGGTGTTGAACACCCAGCTCGCTCCGATCCGGTCGAACCACGAGCCCATCTGGATGAACGGCGACTGATGCACATGGCCCGAGATCACCAGCGCCGGATGGTGGCGCTCGATCCAGCCGAGCAGCTCGGCGTCGCCGAAAAAGCGCTTGCCGCCCCAGCTGGTCGGCGAATCCGCCGGCGGGGCGTGATGGACCCAGACCCAGCGGCGGTGCGGCATCGCGGCCGCCGCGCGAAGCTGATCGTCGATCCGCGCCTTGACCAGCGGGCCGTCCCACCACGGGCACACCGTGAACAGCGTGTCGCCGATGGCCAGATTGTCGCCGTCGCAGGCGACGCCGAACTCCCTGATGCCCGCGACCCAGCGCGCGATCTTCTCGCCCTCCGGGTTGCGCTCGTCGAGGTCGTGATTGCCTGAACAGAAGATCACCCGCGTGAGATCGGCGAGCCGCGACAGGTATTTCGTGACGACGACGATCTGGGCGCGGAAATCGACCGCCGAGCCGAGGTTGAGCGCATCGCCGGCGAAGATCACGAGATCGAATTGCGGTGCCGCCGCCAGCAGCCAGTCGAACTGCGGCAACGAGTAATGCAGATCGGCGACGACAAGACAGCGCATCGGTGAAATCCGAATGCCCGGAAAACGGGCGGGGCCGCACGGCAATGAATTCAAACAAGCCGAATCGCAGCAAGATCTATGCCGCGCCGCGCGGATCCGACGCGACAGATGTTCGCAGTGTCCTGGAATCGGCCGGCAAGAGCGCGAAGGGCGGATCGCGGCTCACGCCCTTGCTGTGGCGTGGGCGAAGGTCACCTCGATCAGCGTGCCGGTGCGGCCGCCGGTCCGGATCTGGAATTTGGCGCGATTGGCTTCGACCAGCGCCTTGGTCAGCGACAGGCTGACGCCGCCGGAGCCGGCCTGATCTGAAGGCGTCGGGGCGCGGAACGGCTCCAGCGCGGCGGCGACCTCGTTGTCGTTGAGACTCTGCCCGGTGTCGCGCACGCGCAACATCACCTCGCCGAAATCCGACAGCGCGGTCGAGACGATCACCTGGCCGCCGGCATTGGCGAGATGGATCGAGTTGCCGATCAGGTTCAGCGTGATCTGGCGCAACGCGCGGGCGTCAGCGACCACAGGCGGCAGCGTGTGGGCGAGCGAGGTGCGGATGATGATGCGCTCGCGGTTGGCTTGCGGCTGCATCACAGCGACGCAGCTCTCCACCATCTCGTTGAGGTTCTGGCTGGCGAAGGCGAGGTCGAGCTTGCCGGTCTCGATCCGCGACAGGTCGAGCAGATCGTTGACGATCGCGATCACCCGCTCGCCGGAGGCGCGGATGTCCTTCATGTATTCGACATAGCGCTCGTTGCCGAGCGCGCCGAAGCGCTCGCCGATCATCACCTCGGCAAATCCGATGATGGCGTTGAGCGGCGTGCGCAGCTCGTGGCTGATCCGCGCCAGCATGTCGGACTTGGCGTTGGCAGCGCGTTCGGCGAGCCGCCGCGCCTCGCGCAATTCGCCCTCGCTCTTCTTCGTTTGCGACAGATCACGGAACACCGCGAAGAAGTTCGGTCCATCGGCGCGGGTGCGGCCCATCGTCACCGACAGCGGGATGATGCCGCCCTGGCGGACGCGGCCGAGCGTCTCGCGGCCATGGTCGAGCAGGCTGGCGACGCCGGCCGATTTCAGGCTGGCAAGATAGTCGAAGATGCCGTGCTGGCTTTCCGGCGCGAACAGATCGGCGAGCTTGCGGGTGACGAACTCGTCGCCGTCATAGCCGAACAGCGCCTCGGCGCTGCGGTTGCAGGAATGGATGTTGCCGTCGGCATCGAACATGATGATGCCTTCGGCGGCGGTGTCGAGGATCGCGCCGAGCTCTTCGGCGTCGGCCTGGCCGGCTTGCGGCTCAGCCGGCGCAAGCAGCGGCTCGGCGGCCGCCGCAGGCTCCGGCTCGGACAGCGCGGCGGCGATCGAGGCATCCTCGTCCAGCGTGCGCGAGAAGATCAGCGCCAGCGCGGAATCGTCGTCCCAGGTGATGGTGTGCAGCCGCGCCTCGGCGGACACCGACTGCGCGCCGTCCTCGGTGCTCTGGTTCGCGGAGATCGTCACCGGCGTGCCGGTGCCCGACGTGCTGCTCGCCTGCGAGACGCCGGGCTCGACATAGAGCGCGTCGAGACCGCCGGCGGCTTCCAGCGCGTGCAGGCTGTCATGGCCCATGCGCGAGAGGAAGGCGTGGTTGGCATAGAGCAGGCGGTCGAGCCGGTAGATCAGGATGCCGACCGGCAACAGATCGAGCAGCGCGCGGTCGCGGCGGGAATCTGCGCGCGGCGCCGGCTCCGCCGCAGCCAGCCAGCTGGCCTTTGGTGTTTCCGCCGCCGTCTCCAGCTGCGCGACCGCCTCTTGCAGCGCCGTCTCTGCTTGCTGCGGCGGTTCGCTTGCGGGCGGCGCTTCGCCGACCGGCTCGGCCGGCACGCTGTCGTCCGTCGTCGCGGCGAGGCCGGCCTCGTTCTCGAGCCGCGCCGACAATTGACGGGCGAGCTCGTTGAAGGCGTTGTTCTCGACCGGCGTCAGCGACGGCGGCCGGGTGTCGCCGGCGGGACGGAACGGCACCACATTCGGTGGCGGGTCGTGACGCACTTCGTGCGTTTCCTCGTGCGTTTCCACGGCGTGATCCGGATCGGCTCGGTGTGAAGTCTCTGCGGCTGTCGGCTCGGTCAATTCCTCGGGTGGTGCTGCTGCGGTCGTGTCGGGCGGCGGCTCCGCGTGCGGCGGAGGATTGTCCTGTGGCGCGGCGGGCCCGGGCGGCGCAACGGTGCGCGGCACCGGTGCGACATCGGCCGACAGCGATTGTGGCGCGACCGTGCCGCTGAAGAACTCATAGCGGCGCAATGCGGCGAGTCGCGCAAGCCCGTCGAGGTCGCGACACACACCAAAGCCGCGATAGCCGGCGAAATTCCTGGCACGATCGAACACTGGCAGGCCGGACAGTTCGACCGGCAGCCGGCCGCCGCCGTCGACCGGCCAGTGCAGCGTGATGCCGCTCCAGGTGTCGTGGCTGGCGAACGCCTGCATGACGCGGCCCTCGGGATCGAGGCCAAAGCTCTCGGCGATGTCGCTCCACAGCCGGCCGAAGCCCGCCGCGGTGTGCAGGCCGATCAGGCGGGTGAATTCATCGGAGCCGAGCGAGAAGCGGGCCTCATGGTCCATCTGCCACATGAAGCGCAGCGGATGCCGCCGCACCGGCAACGGCTCGTCGAGCCAGGATGGTGGTGGCACCGGCGCCAACGTCGCGGGCTCCGGCTCGGCGACAGGCTGCGGCGTGTCAGCGATCGCATAAGGCGAGGGGACGGGATCGGCCGGCAGCGCCGATGTTTCCCGTGTGTTGGCCGTCTCTGCGGGATCAGGCGCGGACTCCGGCGCGGGCTCTTCGGCGTGCGTCTCCGTGGGCACTTCGATCAGCGCTTCCGACAGCGGCTCCTCGACGGCAGCAGTTTCGCCGGAACTGGTGTCGAGAGGTGCAGGCTCGACGGGCGTCGGCTCTGAATGCGTGAGTTCTGCCGACGCAAGTGGCGGGGCAAGATGCGCAGGCTCCTCGATCTGCGCGCCGTCCGGCACTTCGATCAGTGCTTCCGACAGAGGTTCCTCGGCGGCAGGTGTTTCGTCTTGCGTGGTGTCGAGAGCTGCGGTCTCGACGGGCGCCTCCACGTGCGCCGCCTCTGCTGCCGCGGCAGATGGAGCAGCATTCTCAGGTTCGGATTTGGCCGCGCTGACGAGCGGCTCGATCGTGACGCGCTCTTCCGACTGCGGATCCAGCGCGTCGAACAGTGTGAAGGCGATCGGTGCTGCGCAGGCCGTCGTGGGCGCTTCGTCATGCGCAACGGCTTGTTCGACAGCGGCAGGTGCGGGCGGCGACTCCGCGGCCATGGCCTCTTGCTGCGCTGGCGCTGCGGGGGCCGGGGCTTCGGGCGCCGGCGTCTCCGGCTCAACCGGCTCGGGCACGATCGGCGCCGCCGGCTTTGCGGCGAGGTGCGGCGCCGGCTTGATCAACGCGACCAGCGCGCGATCGGCGCCGCGGCCGATCCGCTGCAGCACGACGCGGCCGATCGCAACGCTCGCCGCCGCGCGGCCCTGCGCCAGCGCCTCATCGAGACCGGCTTCGGTGAGGTCGTGCAGGCCGGGCAGCGCACGCGCCGCCTCGTTGGTTGCGACCAAAAGTCCGTCGCTGGTGAAGGCGGCGGCCGGACGCGGCAAGCCGTGCAGCAGCCGCTGCAGGCGTTCCGCGAGCGGCATGCCGCGGCCGGTTGCGTTGAGCGCGGTCATCAGGATGCCGTGGCTGCCGTCCGGCAGGTCGATCCGGGCGCAGCCGCAGGTCGCGAGCATGCCGGGCGCCGCGCCGAAGCCGCGCAGCCGCTCCAGCCGGACTGCGCCATTGGTGTTCAGGCTGTGGCCGAGCCGCGCGACCTGGCGGCGGTGCGGATCGGCCGGGCCGAAGCCGCGCTTCGCCAGTTCGGCGCCGTTGGCGGCACCGAATACCTGCGCGCCGACCGGGTTGGCCCAGAGAATCCGCGCGCCGTCGGCCCCCCACAGCCATGCCGGCAGGGAGCCCGCCGCATGATCCGCCAGCCTGACATCGCCGAGCGCCTGGATCTGGAATTCCGCGTCACTCATCACGCAAGATTTGACCGCATGGGTTTGGCTTTCTTCCTTAAGCTCAGCCGAAGGCCCGGCAGCCGCAGGACGACAGCCTTAACAGAAGGTTAGTATCGCAACTGGGGGGCAGCAGGTCCATGTCCGCAGCGAAACTGCCCAGCCTTAAGCCGGGATAACGTTAACTTGGCTGAACGATCCACAGCCGTTTGGCGTTGTCGGGCAAAGCTAGGTTGCTGCGAGCCGCACGATGCGGAACCAGGCGGCGCCGCGTCACACCTGCGATTGCAGTGCCACGATATATTCTGCCGTCTATCTTGCCCTAGGCCCGCAGGGCCAAGCGGCGGGCCGATCAGCAAGCGAGGGAGAGCGACCATGAGCGACAACGGGCGTGACCATTTCGAGATCCCCAAGTTCGAGATTCCCAAGGATATGCGGTCGATGGCGGAGGCGAGTTTTGAGCAGGCGCGCAAGGCGTTCGAGCAATTCGTGACCAACGCCAAGGACACCGCCGGCAAGATCGAGGAGCGCAACGCCACGGTGCGCGCCGGCGCCAAGGATCTTTCGGCCAAGGCGCTGACCTATGCCGAAAAGAACGTGCAGTCGTCGCTGGACTACGCCGAGGCGCTGCTCAAGGCCAAGGACCTCAGCGACGTGATGCGGCTGCACAGCGAATATGTGCAGGGCCAGATGCGCTCGCTCGCCGAGCAGGCCAGCGAGATGGGCCAGGCCGTCAGCCGGGCCGCGATGGACGCGGTCAAGCCGAAGAACTGACGAGGCGCATTGGCCGCGGCCGACCCCGGCGCGTTCAGCCTCGGTCGGCCGCGGTAATCTTTTGTTCCGTCAGATAAAAAATGTGGCGTCGCACGCGATCTTACGTTGCGTTGCACAAAATTGACATGATATGGGTGTTTATTAGGCGCGCCCGACGAAGGGCACTCCCGTGAATCAAGGCAGCGTGATCCATTTCAGCGCTCCCGGCCTGATGGGCTCCGGGACGTCCGCAATGGTCACATCTACTCACCCGTTGCGAAGGATTACACGTATGACCAACCCGTCCGATCCGTTTTCCGCCTCGATCATTCCGTTTGAAGTTCCCGAGCAGATGCGCGCGTTCGCCGAGAAGGGCGTTCTGCAGGCCCGTGACAGCTACGCCAAGTTCAAGGACGCTGCCGAGACCCACAACTCGACGGTCGAGGCCGTGTTCACCTCGGTGAGCAAGGGCGCCAGCGAGTATTCGGCCAAGCTGATCGAGTTCTTCAAGGCCAACACCACCTCCTCGCTCGACTTCGCCCAGGAGCTGTTCAGCGTGAAGTCGCCGACCGAAGCGGTCGAGCTGTGGACGTCGCACGCCCGCAAGCAGTTCGAGACCTACACCGCGCAGGCCAAGGAACTGGCCGAGCTCGGCCAGAAGGTCGCCAGCGAGACCGCCGAGCCGATCAAGGCCAGCGCCTCGAAGCTCTACAAGCCGGCCGCCTGATCGCTGCCGTTTGGGAGACCAGCGAAAGGCCCGGGCCGAAGCGGTCCGGGCCTTTTTGCTGGCCAAGGGCCCGTCAAGCGGCCCGACATAACAGCGGAAATCGGCGCGTTACGGCCTTGCCAAAGCGCGGCGTTGCACCTAGTTTCCGCCCGAAATCGCCGCCCCGCTCGAGCGGGCCGCGCGTCAGGATGCAGTTGTAGCTCAGTTGGTTAGAGCGCCTGTCTGTGGAACAGGAGGTCGGTGGTTCGAGCCCACCCAACTGTACCATCCGCAAGATCACTCAGAGCTACATCGCAAGATCAGACCATCGCAAGGTCGCTCGCCCTTATCGCCCGGCGTGTCATCGCGTCCGCTTGCACTTCTCTGTCCCGTCACCCAAACTGGCTGACACGACGCCTTAACGACGCCTAGTGACACCTTTGGGGGGATGCATGGGGATCGCCGGTTCAAGGAGTTTTTCGTTTGCGTTGATATCAAGCATCGTTCTTGCGGCGCTGTTGCTGCCGGGCCGAAGCGAGGCCTACACGCCGGACCAGCAGCAGGCCTGTACGCCCGATGCGTTCCGGCTTTGCAGCCCCGAGATTCCCGACGTCGATCGCATCACGGCCTGCATGATCAGGAACAAGGCGCAGCTGTCGCCGGCCTGCCGCGTGTTCTTCCGCGCAGATCCGGAGCCGCGTAGGGCGAGCGAACGCGTCGAGCGGCGGCCGGTCGCTACGAAGCGGAAGGTCTCCAAATCGCACAAGGCGAAGAAGCCGGCCCACTGAACAGGCTCTCATCGCGCGCATGCCAGCGTCGCCAGCCGGACGCGTTGTTACCACGCGAACCGGTATGCGCCTCGCGCGATAACGGGCGTTGGATCGCCAGGCCGCGATTTCAAGGCTGCGATGCGCGACAGACTGACGCCTTGTGACGCTGTCACGCAGCATCATCTGTGGGACTTGTGTGGTTTGCCAAATCCGTTCCGCCTGTGGAACGGATGGAGTGGGACGCGTGAGCGAATACTACAAGCAAGAGATCGATCGGCACTTCGCCTGGTTTGAAGCCAAGCTCCCGGAAAAGCCGGCGCGCTTCGTCGCGTGGCTGCGCAAGCCGTCGTCGCGCTATGTGCGGATTCCGCTCGCGATCCTCCTGATCATCGGCGGCATCTTCAGCTTCCTGCCGGTGCTCGGACTCTGGATGCTGCCGCTCGGACTCCTTTTGTTCGCGCAGGACGTTCCGTTCCTGCAGAAACCGACCGCGCAATTGCTCGGCTGGATCGAGCGCAAGTGGATCGAGCGCGAGCGCGCGAAAGCTGCCGGAAAACGCTAGGCACTGAGTCAAATCAAACGCTTAGCGCTTCCATTTGGGGTTGCGTCATAAGTTCGGTGTGACTCAAAAAGCAAAAGGCACCGGTAATCTTGGCCACTTTGCGGATTGCAAGAAATTTTTTCTTTCGCGAATCAGCGTGCTGATTCATTTTCGCCTCCTGGGGTCAATCTGGAGGCCAACGTATGAACGTGATTGTTTTCGCTTCGCGTAAGGGGGGCTCGGGAAAAAGTACCCTGGCTGCTCACCTCGCCGCGCAAGTGCACAAGGCAACGAAGCCCTGTCTGTTGATCGATGCGGATCCGCAGGGCTCGCTGACTCTCTGGCACAAGCTGCGCGGCACCAACGAGCCGGCGATCAAGACGGCAGTGAACTCGGTCAGCGGGATCATTGCCCAGGCCAAGCGTGACGGCATCGAGTGGGTGTTCATCGACACGCCGCCGAACCTCTCGGCCGTGGTCGACGACTCCATCAAGAACGCCACGATGGTGATCATTCCGGCGCGGCCCGGCGTGTTCGACGTCAACGCCGTGCAGGAAACCATCCAGACCTGCCGCTCGATGCGCAAGCCCTATGCCGTCGTGATCAACGGCGCGCCCGCGCAGCGTGACGGCGCCGAAAGCCGCATCGTCGCGATCGCGCGCGAGGCGCTGGCGAAATTCCGCGCACCGGTGTGGAGCGGCCAGATCACCAACCGCGCCGATCTGCTGATGGCGCTCGGCCAGGGCGAAGGCGCCCGCGAATATTATGCGGAAGGCCGCGCCGCCGCCGAGATCAATCGGCTGTGGGCCGCGATCGAACGCTCGATCAAGGCGATCCGCGGCACGGCGTCGGCGTCCGGTACGATGCATAAGCAGGCGGCGTAACAACGCCGCTTACGTTCGAAATGGAAAGAACGCGCGGCACTCGCGCGTTTTTTGTCGATTGATGGAACGTCATTCCGGGCGATGCGCAGCATCGAACCCGGAATCTCGAGATTCCCCGATGCGCGATTGCGCATCTGAGGTTCTCGCTTCGCGAGCCCCGGAATGACCAATTCGGCGGCAGCCCTCAAGCCACCATCAGCAGATAGAACACGATCACCGGCGCCAGGGTCAGGATCACCGACCAGATGCCGACAGCCCATAAAATATCCTCGGTCGTAAAGCCCGGCTCGGCACCCGGCCTCACGGCAACAAAATTCCTGGAATTCACGACGCCCCCGCGCTGGTCTTGGCAATGCGGAAGGCTGTACGCGAGCGGTTTTAAGATCCCGGTTGGAATTTCGGGGGCATTTGCGCGCGGGTGCTACTTCGGATTAACCACGGCCCCGCCGGTCGGCCGTTTTGGCCGGGGCCGAAAGCCTCAGCGCATTGCGCCGTCCCGATCGCGGATCGCGCCGAGATGCTCGTTGATCCGGAATACGATCAGGATGAACTCGGCAGCGATGCGCGAGAACACGATGCCGACGAAGACGCTGGCGATCGACGCGAGCAACTGGATGAATCCGACGAACGGGCTGATCGCCATCGCGGTGAGGCTCCACAGGATGCCGGAGATCCCGAACAGCACGATGACCGCGATCACCAGCCAGTAGAACGTCTTGATGATCGTGGGCGTGATGAAGCGGTCCCACTGAAACAGATCCTGGAAATCGAACATCATGGTTCTCCCGGCCAGCCGAATATGATTCGCGTCGCATGCATCCTACTGCGTCACCGCCGGCGTGATCACTTCATCCCGGGAGCCTGCGCCGCAGGCGCCCGTCGGGACGAGGCTTTCGCCGGCCAATGGTTCGGCACGGCGCCAGGCGCCTCCGCGACCAGAGGGATCGATACCGCAGAACCCCAAACCATCTCGCCTGGAGCGAGCCCCGGACCGGGCGCCGGCAGTCCAGGGGCGAGCTATGCGAGTGGGCCGGTTGTGATTGCCGCAAATAACGGCCACAATCGGGCTTCCCTCCGGCATATCCTCACCCAATGACCACGCTGACCTTCGAAGACTTCAAGCCCGGCCGCTTCGGCACGTTCGGCCCGCGCCATGTTTCACGCGAGGAAATCCTCGCCTTTGCCGCCGAATTCGACCCGCAGCCGATGCATCTCGACGAGGAGGCGGCGAAGAAATCCATGCTCCGCGGCCTGTCGGGCTCAGGCTGGCATCTCGGCTCGCTGATGATGCGGATGCTGTTCGACGGCTTCATCGGCCGCACCGCCTCGCTCGGCTCGCCCGGGGTCAACGAGATGCGCTGGGTGGCGCCGCTGCGTCCGGGCGACGATTTGACGCTGGATGTCGACGTCGTCGAGGCGCGCGTCTCGAAGAGCCGGCCCGAGACCGGCATCGTCACCTTCAAGGGCACCATCCGCAACGCGCGCGGCGAGATGCTGTGCGAGATGGAGTCGCCGATCATCGTCAGCCGCCGCGACGGCGCGAGCGCATAGGAGAGGTCATGCGCTTTTTTGAAGATATCGAGATCGGCGCGCGGCGCGAGTTCGGCTGCTTCACCTTCACGCCCGAGGACATCAAGCGGTTCGCCGCGCAGTTCGATCCGCAGCGCTTCCATCTCGACGAGGAGGAGGGGCGCAACTCGCTGTTCGGCGGGCTCGCCGCATCGGGCTGGCATGTCGCCAGCGTCTGCATGAAGCTGCTCGTCGCCGACGGCAAGCGACTCGCCGCGGAAGCCGCCGCGCGCGGCGAACAGATCGCGGTCTGGGGGCCCTCGCCGGGCTTCCGCGAACTGCGCTGGATCCGCCCGGTGCTGGCAGGCGATACCATCAGCTTCACCAACCAGATCGAGACCAAGCGCACGTCCGAAAAGCGGCCCGAATGGGGCATCCTTCAGGCCCGCAACACCGGCGTCAATCAGCGCAATGAGGTGGTGTTCTCGTTCCTTGCGACGGCCTTCGTGCCGCGGCGGAATCCCGGTTCCTGATGTTGCCCGCGCGCCTCTGATGTTGCCCGGACGCCATGGTTAGCGAATGACTTCTGCTGCCGACGCAGTTGTGCGTTGCGTGGAACTCAGTTTTTGCTAACGCATTCTGAACCTTTGTCCCTGCCTTATGGTTTGAGGGCACGGACATCTGGCAAGAATGACTGGGGATACCATGGCAGATCGCAGCGCGCTGAAACTCGTCGGCATTATCTTCGCGACGGTAACGGTTGTGGTGATGCTGGCCACCGGAATGGTCGTGAAGGGCTTTGCCGACGGCAACTATTCCTTCGAGACCACTGCGAGCATCGACCGCTGATCGACCGTCTGTAACTGCCGGCGCTCGAGGGAGCGCAGGTGGCGTGCATGGCGCTTTTCAATGTGATCTGTCGGCAGGCTGCGTCACATTTCTTCCAAGCTTCAGTCTAACGATTCCAGATCAGCACCATCACGACCATCGCGGCTGCCAATATGCCGATGAACCGGATCATGATCGTGCCGATGCCCTGCTGCGGCTGGCGCAGCGGAATCGGATCGGCGGCGTTAGCCGGCCGGACGCTCTGCATGACTTCGTCTCCAAATGGATGCCGGCAAGGCGCAGTCCGGACGCGAATTCCGGATTGGACGCGGGCTCGACATCCCAAGTTCAAATCGGCTTCTGCAAAAATTGACGTCGCGGAGTTTACACCGCGCTGAATAACGAATCGTTCTGCGCTGAATCAGGTCGCAAAGCGAAGCCGCCGCCCCCCGTTCAGGAGGCGGCGGCGATCAGTTTGGGAAACTGAGCTGTATCAGCTGTTGCGCAGGCCGTCGGCGGCGCGCTTCCACTGCGAGACGTTGTCGGCGATCATGCGCGTCGACTTCATCGCGGCCTGGCTGAGCTGGGCATAGCCGGAGATCTCGCGCTGGACGCGCTGGCCCTCGGCATGCAGCAGGTCACGCAGGCTCTCGAGCTCGCCGATCAGCTTCTCGATCTCGGCGAGCGAGGTGCCGGCGACGCGCTGGATCAGCGAGTTGACGTTGCTGACGGTGGCATCGGTGTTGGTGTCGGTCGGCGCGGTCTCCGGGCTCGCCACCGGCCGGCGCAGATAGGCGATATCGTTGCGCACGAAGTCGCGGATGCCGGCTTCGACTTCCGAGACGGCGGCGAGGTTGGTGTCGACCTCGGACGTCGTTTCGACTTCGGTTTCCTCGGTACGGTTGGTGGCGTTCATCGGCTTTCCCCTTGTTCGCAATGGCGAAGCGCGGCTTGTCCCCCGCACGACGAATTGATGAAGTTACGGACCTATCAGTGCCGCCGAATTTGACCGCATCTGGGCCAAGTTGCGGCAATGCCTGATCATTTAGCGCGATAGAGCTAACAGACCGTTCACCATGAGCGCTTGTAGCCGGCGCTGATGCTCTTGTTGGTGGTGCCCTGGGAGGTCTCGCCGACCGAGCCGGAGACGGTAACGCCGTCGAACAGCTTCTGCTCGGCGCCGATCCGGCGCAGCCATCTGTCGTCGGAGGTCGACAGCGTCTGGCCTGCCGTGATGCTGGTGCCGGTGTCGTTAACGGACAGGCTCGCCGACTGATCGGTGTCGTAGCTGCGCGAGGGGTGGCTGATGATGCCGGGCACCGGGACCACGCCCTGCTGGATGAGGTTGTAGCCGTTCTGCAGCGTCAGCGAATATTGCTCCGACAGCGGCACCGACTTGCTCAAGGAGGTGCCGACCTTGCTCTGGTCGGCGGAGGGATCGACCCGCGCCTCGACCGAGGTCTTGTCCCAGATCGAGGCCACCCCGCCGGTCGAGATCGCGGCCCAGGCCGAGCCGCCGGACTGCGGCAGGCTGCCGCCATTGGCGAGCCGCTCCGACAATTGCTCCGACGTCGTCATGGTGCCTTGCCTTGCGACCGTCATGTCGGCGCCGATGCGGGTGTCGAGGAATGGCGAGATCGACTGCTTGACCGACACCGCCGACGAGCCGTTGGCGTTGTTGTTGGTCGACCAGGATGGATCCTTGCCGGCGACGCTGGCGGGCCTCGCCGCGCGCTTCGGCGCCAGTGTGGGCAGGCTGGTGGAATCGGTGTCGAGCTGGCTCCAGTCGAGCTTGCTCTCGTCGATGTCCTTCAGAATGTCGGCGTCATTGGCATTGGCCGCCGGCGGCTCCTCGTCGGCCGCAGCCTCGGCGTTATCAGCTGCGGTATCCTGGGCGGCGGGAGCGATCTGCCATGGCGGGGTTTGCGCGGCGGCCGGCAGCGCCATCGCCAGGCTGAAGCCGGCTGCCAGCACCTGCAGCCTTGCCCAGCCAAATCGTAATGTGAAAGTCATTCCCAGCCCGCAAATTCCAGAGCCGCAGCATGCATTGCCGTGGCGCAAAATTGTGGCATCGGCGCTCTGAAAGCAAGTGATCAACGCGTGATCGTCATGTCCGGGACAAACGCGCCGCGCGTTCGCGCGGCGCGTCCCGAGCGCGGCCGTTCGAGGCTGGCAAAACAGGCCGCCGCTGCCGGGGCGCCTGAACGCGAAGACGCGCTTCGCGCTTTAGCGCCCCGGACATGACGAAGGCGTGAAATCGAAAAGCCGTCAGACCGCGATGCGCGGCAGATGGATCGGGTAGCCGACGGTCTGCTCGACGAGGTCGAAACTGTCGACCAGCACGCGGAAGCTCGTCAGCTTGCCGGCCCTGAACTGCGCGAAATGCGCGATCCGGAGCGAGATCGGCTTGTTGGAGTCGAGTGCCGTCAGCGAATAGCGCAGCATCGAGGCTGCGGAATCCACGCCGAGCATGATCTGTTCCCGGTCGAAGCGGTGAACCCTGAGGTTCTCGCCGATCTGCCGGATCACCTCGAGCACCGCGGCCTTGCCGCGGCGCGCGCCGAAAAAGGAAAACAGGTCGATCGGTCCATAGATGGACCATTCGACCTCGTCGTCGAGCAACGGCTCGATATCTGCGAGCTGGCGTTCGTTGATCGCGCGATGCAATGCGCGCGAAAAACGCCAGAGACTATGCTCTGTCATTTTGGCCTTGTCCTGAAACTGGATTTTCAAACGCAAACGGATGGCAGGGGGTCAGCGCCGACGCCTTGCCAGGTTGCTGCACATCGCTATTGCGGCCTGAAATAGTGCGGAACGGCAAAAACGCAAATGACTTTTTTGCAAGGCACAATTGCGCCGAATTTTACCCGAATGTGACCGCCGACCTCTGGATTCTGGTTCCGACGCGCTTTTTTGATGCGAACCGGCATCCACCCCGCGTCACGTGCGGGGCAGGCTTCGCGCGAAAACGCTCCGGTCGCCGCAAGTCAGCGGTCGCGCTGCCGCACCGGTTGCCGCTCGATCACGATCTCGGCGTCGCGGATCGCCACCACCGCGAACAGCAGCGCGCCGCCGATGCCGCCGATCGCGGCGCCGAGCGGCATGAAGGTGAAAAACACCAGCGTTCCGCTGTCGATACCAGAGGTTCTGGCCAATCCGATCCAGCTAAGCCCGGCTCCGATGCCGAAGGCGGCGCCGCCAAGGGCGCCCAGCGCCAGGCCAAGCACAGCGAGCAATGCGATTTTCATGGTGATTTCAGCCCCGACCGCAACAAGCCCGGTAATGAGTCAGCGCCGGGCCGTCGAGGTTCAACGCCGGCGTTGCGAATTTGCGGGCACGATGTCGTCGTGCCCAGTCAGCGCCGCCGCGACGTCGCGCTCCAGCACCTGCTGGACGAGGTCGAAGGTGTCGATGATCTCGCGGATCTCGGTGATCTTGCCGTCGCGCAGCGTGTAGAACACCGCGACGTCGAACTGCACCACGCGGGCGTTGTTGCGCTTGCGGAAGAACACGCGCAGCTGCGCGGCGACCCTGTCGCCCTGGGTCACCACGATCGGCGCCTCGTAGCGCATGTCCGAATAGCGCTCGTGGATCGTGGTCCACATCTGGCGCAGCGCGGCCTTGCCGCGGTGCTGGCCCATATGCGGAAGAATGTCGATCGGGGCGTTGGCGAGAAACGCGACGTCGTCGCTGCAGCGATCGAGCGCGCCCTCGATGCCACCGGCATAATAGACGTCGAGGAAGTTCAAGACGCGCTGCCGGTTCAAATCCTCGCCCATGATCGACTCCGCCGGTCCGACTCGCTCTGGCCCGGCATTGTGAACCGGAGCATTCCACAATCAAACAACATATGTTTGACGCGCGAGACGCGATTAGGTTCGGCAACCAGCGCGTGCATTGTGGCACAAAATGCATGCGGCGCGCCGGTTCGCACATTGCGACGACGGGCGGCCGTCGCGTTGCAGACGGCGGTTTATTCCGCGCCTGCGCCGCTTAAATCTTCGCGCCCGCGGCCTTGCCGCGGCACCGCCGGCCCGTATGCTTTGCGGCGGAAGGCGGCCGAACAGAGCCGCCCCGATGGGGAGAGACCAATGAAGCGCATCACCCACTTCGCCGCGATCCTGTCGCTGCTGGCATGCCCGGCGATCCCGCCCGCCTTCGCACACACGCCGCAGCAGCCTGCCCACCAGCTCTACAACGAAGGCGACCTGAAGCTCGAGAGCGGCGAGGCGATCAAGGATTTCTCGATCTCCTACGTCACCCACGGCACGCTGAACGCGAAGAAGTCGAACGCCATTCTGATGGTGACCGCGATCTCGGGCAATCATCACCGGCTCGATTTCATGATCGGCCCCGGCAAGGCGCTCGACCCCGACAAGTACTTCATCGTCTGCACCGATGCGATCGGCAACGGGCTGACCACGTCGCCGAGCAATTCGAAGGCGCAGCCGCGGATGCAGTTCCCGAAATTCGCGATCCGCGACATGGTGGAATCGCAGTATCGGCTGATGAAGGAGAAGCTCGGCATCGACCATGTCGTCGCCGTGGTCGGCCCCTCGATGGGCGGCATGCAGGCGCTGCAATGGGGCGTCAGCCACCCGGACTTCATGGACGCGCTGGTTGCGATGGTGCCGCTTGCGAAGACGCCGGCCTGGTCGGTCGCGGTGATGGAGGCCTCGCGTAAGGCGATCATGAACGATCCGGCGTGGAAGGACGGCAATTACGAGGCGCCGCCGGAGAAGGGCCTCAAGCTGTTCCGCGATATCGTTGCGCTGCTCGCGGCGCGCACGCCCGACATGTATGCGGCGCAGTTCAAGTCCGGTCCCGACGTGCTGCCCTGGATGGCCGAGCAGGAGACCGCGCTGTGGAAGCTGTTCGACGCCAACGACTGGATCTACCAGAGCTGGGCCTATGACCGGCACGATGTCGGCACCACGGCCGGGTTCGGCGGCGACACGGCGAAGGCGCTGGCTTCGATCAAGGCGAAGACGCTGATCCTCACCGGCACCAAGGACCTGCTCAACCCCGAATTCGAGCCGAACCAGATGGGCCAGAACATCGGAGGCGTGACCATCAAGACGATCAGCCCGGGCACCGTGACCGGCCACGCTTCGGCCGGCGGCTTCTTCCCGGCGGATGTCGAGTTTCTCAACCGCGAAACCGGGGTGTTCCTCGACGGCGTGACCGACGGCGGCAAGAAACTGAACTGATCGGCTGAGTCGGCCGCGTCTCGCAGACGTGGAGCACGCGGCGGGCAGCTGTCCGCGAGTTAATGAAACCTCCGCCCGCGCGCCTGGTTGGTTCGGCGTGGGCGACGCATCCGCAATCAGGAGTTCCGTATGAGAAACACCATGCCGCTTGCCGTCGCCGCCCTGGTTGTCTCCAAATAAATCATGCGAGCGCGCACCGCGCGACGGTGAGCCGGCGTCGACGCCGGCCACGAGGCCTTGAGCTCCTCCGGGGCCGGCCGGTGAAATCGCGCCGGCTCGCTGTCGCGGTGCGTTCGACAACAGCCAATCCGACGGCGCCGCGTTGCCGACGGAGGGGGCGATGGTGAACCGCTCATCTTCCCGGAACCGGCGGTGCCGCTGCGCCGTTGATGCGGCAGCATTGCATTGGAGCCGCATCATGAAATCGATTGTTCTCGCTTCCGTCATGGCCGTCAGCGCGCTCGCCTTGGCGTCGCCTGCCGACGCCAAGGGTTGCATCAAGGGCGCGATCGTCGGCGGCGTCGCCGGTCATTATGCCGGCCATCACGGCATGCTCGGCGCCGCCGCCGGGTGCCTCTACGGCCGCCATCACGCCAAGCAGCAGCGCCAGCAGCAGCCGCAGTCACAGCCCGCGCAGCAGGAGAAGCTGCAGGGCCAGTTGTGAAGCCACGTTCCTGGAACGAAGTCTCGTTCCGGGAACGCCGTCCGCACCGGCAGCGTTGTCTCCATGCGTAACGGAGACGATGATGACGAAACCAAAGACAAAGACCATCCAGCCCGTTCCCGATGACAACAAGAGCCACAAGGGCCCCGGCAGCACCCCCAGCGTTCCCATCGACACCACCAAGGGCCATCGCGACGACGAGAAACACAACATCCGCGAGCAGGCCGCGCACGGCAATCTGACCCAGAACACCAGCAACAAGCGATCGGGGTAGGTAGGGTCGGGGCGAAGCGGAGCGGAGCCACATCCCTTGACGTCGTCCTGGCGAAAGCCAGGATCCATTACCCCAAATGCGAATTGTTGCGCGACACTGGGGCCACAATCCTTCCGACAACCAAAGCCGGTGGTAATAGGTCCTGGCTTTCGCCAGGACGACTTCCGAATATGTGGTTCGGCCGGTGCGTCATACTTCCGCATTCTCGCGACATGATTGGCCCGAGCTTTGCGCTTCCCTTGCGCGCTGTTGCCGATCGGCCTTATCTGCGAGCATGCAGATCAGGGACGAACGCCCCGAAGACGCCGCCGCGATCAGCCGCATCACGGCGGCCGCCTTCGCGACAGCGCCGCACAGCAGCGGCACCGAGGCCCGCATCGTCGGGGCGCTGCGCCAGGCTGACGCGCTGACGATTTCTCTGGTCGCTGTATCCGACGACGGCAGCATCGTAGGACACGTCGCGTTCTCGCCGGTGCAGATCGATGGCGTAGCCGGACGCTGGCATGGCCTTGGCCCGGTCTCGGTCGCACCCGACATGCAGCGGCAGGGCACCGGCGACGCGCTGATCCGCGCGGGACTTGCTCGCCTCGCGGCGATGAATGCCGACGGCTGCGTCCTGCTCGGCGATCCCGCCTATTACGGACGCTTCGGCTTCGTCAGCGATCCCGCGCTGACCTATGGCGGCGAGCCCAGCCCGTACTTTCAGCGGCTGGTGTTGAAGGGTCAGCCGCCGAAGGGGGATGTGAAGTACCATGCGGTGTTCGATGTGACGTGATCAGGTACCGCCTCAAGACGACGTGACTTACGGCAGAGTCATTTCCTCGATCCGCGCCGGGACCGCGCCGAAATCGCTGAACCGGGCCCAGTTCGGCCGTATCCGCACATAGCCGATGTTCGGCCATGTCTCGCGCGTCGGGCCGTCGGGCCACGCCGCGAAATACACCTGCTTGCAGGCGATGAGCTCCGCGCCGCTCGGGAAGTCCGCGACGCCCTCGACCTGTGCGGTCTGCTCGGCGTCCCAACCGATCACCAATGCCGCGCGCGGATCGGCGCGGAGGTTCTGGTATTTGCGCGAGGTGGTCAGCGTGTCGAAGATGATCTCGAGATTGTCGCTGACCGCGATCCCGACAACCGCCGCCTGGGGCGCGCCGTTGTGAACCGTGCTGACCACCGCGAGCCGATGCATCCGCAGGAAGGCGAGCAGCTCGGCGCGCGTCATGATCTACCTTTTCTTCCACCCGCCCCGCTTGCCCGGCGCGCCGCCGCTCGACCGCGGCGACGGGCCGAACTCCGGCCCCGACTGCCGCGAGTCGGTCGGCTGGATGATGCGGCTCGTGGTGCCGAACGGCTTTGCCGGCAGCGCGCCGCTCGGGCGGAAGGGCAGCGATTCCGGGCCGTGCATCTCGTCGAGATCGGGCTTGTGGATGCGTGAGCCGGACTTGCCGCCGCGGCTCGCCTTGAGCGAGGTCTGCGCCGACTTGTTCTTCAATGCGCTGACCGGCAGGTTGGCGGCATCGCCGTATTTTCGGGTGCCGGCATAGGCGCCGGCCTGCTTCTGCACGTTGCGCTGCTTGGCGGTGGGGTCGTCGACCACGGCCATCTCGGTGGCGCGCAGCCGCTTGACCTCGTCGCGCAGTCGGGCAGCCTCCTCGAAGTTCAAATCGGCCGCGGCCTCGCGCATCCGTGTTTCGAGGTCGCTCAGCACGGCCTCGAAATTATGCCCGATCGAGATCACGTCGTCGGCCATGCCGCCGTCGCCGATCTCCACCAGCACGTGATCGCGCTCGTAGACGGAGTTGAGGATGTCGCCGATCGACTTCTTCACGCTCTCCGGCGTGATGCCGTTGGCCTCGTTGTACTCGACCTGCTTCTCGCGGCGCCGCGTGGTCTCGGCCATCGCGCGCTCCATCGAGCCGGTCATGCTGTCGGCATAGAGGATCACCTTGCCGTCGACGTTGCGCGCGGCGCGGCCGATGGTCTGGATCAGCGAGGTCTCGCTGCGCAGAAAACCTTCCTTGTCGGCGTCGAGGATCGCGACCAGCGCGCATTCGGGAATGTCGAGGCCCTCGCGCAACAGGTTGATGCCGACCAGCGCGTCGAACGCGCCGAGGCGGAGATCGCGGATGATCTCAATGCGCTCGATGGTGTCGATGTCCGAGTGCATGTAGCGGACGCGGATGCCCTGCTCATGCAGATATTCGGTGAGGTCCTCCGCCATGCGCTTGGTGAGCACCGTGATCAGCGAGCGATAGCCGGCTGCCGCCGTCGCGCGCACCTCGCCGACGAGATCGTCGACCTGGGTGCGGGCAGGGCGGATGTCGACCGGCGGGTCGATGAGGCCGGTCGGACGGATCACCTGCTCGACGAACACGCCGCCGCTTTCGTTCAGCTCCCAGCCGCTCGGCGTCGCCGACACCGCCACCGTCTGCGGTCGCATCATGTCCCACTCCTCGAAGCGGAGCGGCCGGTTGTCCATGCAGGAGGGCAGGCGGAAGCCGTATTCGGCGAGCGTCGCCTTGCGGCGGAAGTCGCCGCGGAACATGGCGCCGATCTGCGGCACGGTGACGTGGCTCTCGTCGGCGAAGATCAGCGCGTTGTCCGGTACATATTCGAACAGCGTCGGCGGCGGTTCGCCGGGGCGGCGCCCGGTGAGATAGCGCGAATAGTTCTCGATGCCGGCGCAGCTTCCGGTCGCCTCCATCATCTCGAGATCGAAGGTGGTGCGCTGCTCGAGTCGCTGTGCCTCCAAGAGGCGGCCCTGGTCGTTGAGCTGGTCGAGGCGCTGCTTCAGCTCCGATTTGATCGACTTGATCGCCTGCACCAGCGTCGGGCGCGGCGTCACATAGTGCGAGTTGGCGTACATCTTGATGAATTCGAGCTCGTCCTGCTTGTGGCCGGTGAGCGGATCGAACTCCTCGATGGTTTCGATGGTGTCGCCGAACAGGTTCACCCGCCAGGCGCGGTCCTCATAGTGCGCCGGGAAGATGTCGATGACGTCGCCGCGGACGCGAAAGGTGCCGCGGGTGAAGTCGGCCTGGGTGCGCTTGTACTGGAGAGCAACGAGGTCGGCGATGAGCTGCCGCTGGTCGATGCGCTCGCCCTTCTTCAGCGCGAAGGTCATCGCGGTGTAGGTCTCGACCGAGCCGATACCGTAGATGCAGGACACGGAAGCGACGATGATGACGTCGTCGCGCTCGAGCAGCGCGCGCGTTGCCGAGTGGCGCATGCGGTCGATCTGCTCGTTGATCGAGGAATCCTTCTCGATATAGGTGTCGGTGCGCGGGACGTAGGCTTCCGGCTGGTAGTAGTCGTAATAGCTGACGAAATACTCGACCGCGTTGTCGGGGAAGAAGTTCTTGAACTCGCCATAGAGCTGGGCGGCCAGCGTCTTGTTCGGCGCCAGGATCAGCGCCGGGCGCTGCGTCGCCTCGATCACCTTGGCCATGGTGTAGGTCTTGCCCGAGCCGGTGACGCCGAGCAGCACCTGGGTGCGGTCGTTGCGGTCGATGCCCTCGACCAGCTCGGCGATCGCGGTCGGCTGGTCGCCCTTCGGCTGATAGTCGGACTTGATCTCGAAGCGCACGCCGCCTTCGGATTTCTCCGGGCGCGGCGGCCGGTGCGGGGTCCACACCCGCATCGAGCCGTCGTCCTTGCGGAACTCCGGGCGGCCGTCGCGGATCAGGATCTCCAGCGCGTCGGCGGTCGCCTTGACGCCGAGCGCCTCCATCTTGCTGCGCGGCGGCCGCGCCAGGGCCTCCTCGTCGTCCTCGGCGGTGGGCAGGCCGAGCTGCCGCGCCAGTTCCGGATCGAGTGTTGGGATGGTGGCCGAGGTGCCGTAATTGGCCTGCGGGGCCTCGCCGAGGCCCGAGGTATCGCGCCTGGCGACGTCCTCGCTGGTCTCGCGCGTCGACGCCCGCGCGCGATGCGCGGCGGCCTCGCCGCCGGCGCGGCGGTCCCAGGAATTGTCCGGCGGCGGCTGCAGGCCGGTGCCCGAACCCATGCCGGCATCGCCGCGGTTGATCGCGGGATTGAGCAATTCGGCAAGCGCGGGCCCGATCGGGAGGACCTCGGGCCGGTGTGCTTTGGATTTGGGGGTTTTGCCGGGCTTTTTCGGAGTGTTCGGTGTCTTCGCCATGCCCCGAATATGGGACTAGTCCGGCAGCGAGAAAAGGGTAAACGGCGGCGGGATGGCTGCACGGGCGAGGCTGCTGACAGCAGGGTGTCAGCAGGGGGCGCCGTCGCGGAGTTCAGGCCCGCGGCAGGTCGACGATGTCGAGATGGATCCCGCCGCAGCCGTCGCAGCGCATGGTCCAGTATTCGGCGGCGCGGCCGGGGATCACGCGCAGCAGCGAAAGCGATTCGGCACATTCCGGGCAGCTGGTGCGGACCTGCGCCGGCCAGACCGGATCCGGCTCGCATTGCGGGACGGCAACCACGACGTTACCGGTCACGCCGATGCTTCGGCCGCCGGCATTGTCATGCCATAGCGTTGCGGGAACCGGTCGATAGCCCGCTTCGCGTCGGCGATCGCCGCATCCGGATCGGACCACGCAAAGCCGATGTCGAGCGTCGGAAACAGCATGCCATCGATGACGACCGGCCTTTGATCGACCCGTTGAACCCTGGCGTGCCATTGCCCCTTCCCCACTTCGAACGACTTGATCTCAAAACCGCTGTAAATCATGTGCGACCTCGAAACGCCCTTCTCATAGGAAGCACGAGCGCGTTGCGCCAAATGTGAAGCAGTTCACAACTCGCCGGGTTTATTTCCGCGCAGCAAAGGAACCCGGACCCCTGAGCGCGTGGAGATGGTCGAATAGCGGCTGCGACGGCGGTGCGCTCCCTCTCCCGCTTGCGGGGGAGGGTTGGGGTGGGGGCTCTCTCCACGAGTCACAGTGTGGAGAGAGCCCCCACCCGTATCGCATCTTCGATACGATACGACCTCCCCCGCAAGCGGGAGAGGTGCAGCGACGTACAACGAGCACACCGCTCATCCGGCGAAGCATGAACCGAGCGGGACCAATCTGTTCGACGCCCAACAGGCGACTGCCTGTTGCGCCACATGATCGAGGGAATGCCGCCAGCCGGCAATCTTTAGCGTTTGTGCCTGCGGCGTCGCCATGCCCGGCGGCGCGGCCATCCTGCTAAGCCCGCGACGCTTCGGCGTTCGCGGGCTTTCTTGTGTCGCACCGACCGCAGGCCGGCCGCGCGACCGGCCGAACCCGCGCAAACCGGCGTTTCGCGTAGTCGATGAGCGGGGATTCGATCGCGCGCCAGCTGATCTCGGCAAGGACGCAGACGATCGGAAGCGCGATGAGACCCGACCAGGCACCAAAATCGAGGGACAGGAAGATGTTCAGCACGATCAGGTGGAAGAGATAGAGCGCATAGCAGCGGCGCCCGGGCCAGATGAACGGCTTGAGCAACACCGTCTTCTGTACGTTGATCCCGGCCCACACGATGACGCCGCAGGCGAACGCCGATATCCCGAGGAAGGAGAACGGTCCAAACGCCGCCGCATAGGTCAGATCGCAAAGCATCGGCACGCAGGCGAGCGCTGTCCACACTAGAGGGGAGCGGCAGTAGCCGCGCACAAAGCACGCCAGCAGAACGCCGCCGAACAGCTCGTCGAGCCGGCAGGGCAGCAAGAACTCCCAGGAGAGGTCGGGCAGGTGCGCGTGGAACAGCCAGCGACAGACCGGGGCGATCAGCACGCCGCACCAGAGGGCGCGGACCAGCCATTGCCGCGGCAGCGACCAGATCAGGAGCGGCAGGATCAGGTAAAACTGCTCCTCGATCGCGAGTGTCCAGCTGACGAATGTCGGCTCGGTCATGGGATAACCGAACTGCAACCACGGCACGGCCTGCAGGAAGAACAGGTAATAGCCCCAGTGATCGGGCGTCGCGATCAACAGCAGCAGCCAGTACAGCGGCAGGATCCGGAACGCGCGCCGGCCATAGAACGACGAGAAGTAACCGCGCTGTTCGCGGCTATCGAGCAGGATGCCGCCGATCAAAAAGCCGCTGACGACGAAGAACAGGTCGACGCCCAGCATGCCGTACTTGAATTCGAAATAGTGGCGGGCAATGACCGCCGAGATCGCGAGGCCCCTTAGCGCATCGAGCGATTCGGAGCGGTGCCCGGCAGAATCCTCCTCCGGGCGCGGACCAGCAATTGGACCCATGCTCAACCTGATATCAATTTCAATATGCGGCCACCCGTTGAGGTGGTTTGCAACCCTTACAGTCGTCCGGTTTCGTTGACAACTGAAGCGAGCAACGACCTTTCGTCTAAGGTTACCGGCCGCGGCAGCCTCGGGCTGCTCGATATTGCCCGGTCTTCCGCCTCCCGCTAGCCGCGGCCGGCGATGTGGTCGGCGAGCACCGCGGCATCGTCGCCGACGCCTGACAGGAACGAGGATTTCATCTTCGACAGCCATTGCAGGCCGAGGAAATAGAGGCCCGGCACGTCGGAGACGCCGTGGCGATGTCGCGGCGCCCCGTCGGCATCCAGCACCGGTATGTCGATCCAGTTCAGATCGAGACCGTAGCCGGTGGCCCAGATCACGCTCCTGATCCGCGCGGCGCGCAGGTCGATCGCATTGAGCGGCGCGGTGAGGCACGGCGGATCGGGCAGGCGGAGGCGCGCCAAGGGATCTTCGGGATGATCGAGGCCGCGCGCCGCGACGAAGTCGTCGACGATCCCGAGGAACGTCGCGTAATAGGCGTCGCCATTGGCGATGTTGGCGGCGAGATCGGGCGCGATCTCCAGCACGCCGTCGCGCGCCGCCGTCACGCGGCCGAGCAGGGTCACGCCGCCGGCGGCGAAGCGGCGGAAATCGACGGTGTGGCCGCCATGGGCGCCGGAAATCACCGGCAGCAGCCGCGACGGGCCGCGCTGCTCGACCGGCGTCCGGTCGATGCCCATTTCGGCCAGCCACCAGATCAGGTCGCGGCCGCGATAGCGGCGCGGCAGGCGGTTGTGACGTCCGACCGAGAGGAAGACCTCGCGGCCGGCGCGCATCAGCTCTTCGGCGATCTGCGCGCCCGAGGCGCCGGCACCGACCACCAGCACTGCGCCGTCAGGCAATTGCGCCGGATTCCTGTAGCCGGCGGCATCGACCTGGAACAGGCCGGGGTGATCGCGCAGGAGGTCCGGCCGCAGCGGCCGTTGATAGGGGCCGGTGGCGATGACAACACTGCGGGCTGCGATGCTGCCGCCGGCAAATTCGGCGAGGAAACCGCCGGCGTCGCGGCGCAGCTTCGTGACCGCGACACCGCAGCGGATCGGCGGCGCGACGAACGCGGCGTAGTCCTCGATGAAGGCGATGATGGCAGCGGTGTCCGAGAAGCCGTCGGGATCGCTGTGCGGAAACGCGAAATCCGGCAGCCGCACCGACCAGTTCGGAAACTGGAACATCAATCCGTCCCAGCGTTCGCTGCGCCAGCGCTCGGCGATGCGACCCCGCTCCAGCACCAGATGGGCGATGCCGCGCTGCTTGAGCCGGTGGCTCATGGTGAGCCCGGCCTGGCCGCCGCCGATCACCAGCGTATCGACGGTCTCGTCAGGCACTGCGCGTTCCCTTGCGGCGGGCGGCGGGCTCCGCCGCGGCGCGGATGATCCAGCGCCGGAACGCGGCGAAATCGCGCTGCTCGGCGTGGAAGCCGCGATAGACCAGATACCAGCGCATGCCCTTCGGCACGCTGAGCGCAAACGGCGCCACCAGCCGGCCGGCGGCGAGATCGTCGTCGATATAGGGCCGGATGCCCATCGCGATGCCGAGCCCGTCGCTAGCTGCCTGCAGCGCCTGGCCGTAGAACTGGAATTCCGGCCCGCGCGCGGTCAGGCGCGGCACGCCCGCGGCCTTCAGCCAGGACGGCCAGTCGTCGGGCGAATGCGCGACGCGGATCAGGCTCGGGCCCTTGAGGTCGGCGGGGCGCTTCAGGGTGTTGGCGAGCCGCGCCGTGCACACCGGCATCAGATCGGCGGCAAACAACGGCTCGGCGACGAGGCCCGGCCACTGGCCGTCGCCGAGCTGGATGCCGCAGCTCCAGTCGTCGGCGAACGGCACCGCCATGCCGCCGGTCGTGATCCGCACCTCGATGTCGGGCTCCGCTTTGCGGAACTCGGCGAGGTGCGGGATCATCCATTTCAGCGCAAAGGTCGGTCCGACGCCGACGGTCAGCACCCGCGCGCTCGCGGATGCCGTGACCTGCGCGGTGAGGCTCGCCAGCGCGTCGAAGATCGGCGTCAGCCCGCCCTGATAGGCGCGGCCGGCCGGCGTGGTGACGAGGCGGTTGGCCTTGCGCTCGAACAGCGCGACGCCGAGCCGCTCCTCGAGCAGATGCACCATCCGGCTGATCGCGGCGGCCGAGACATTGAGCTCGCTGCCCGCCGCCGCGAAGCTGCCGGTCCGCGCCGCCGCTTCGAACGCCTTGATGCCGTTGAGAAAGAGCAGCCGCCGCATGAACCCTCAGGAAAACTGATGCAAGGTCAAGATAACTCAGTTTGCCGGAAGAGGCCAAGCGGCGCAGAAATATGGTTGCTGTGATTTGGGCTAATGCGGCGCGGTTGACGTACCTCGCCTCGCTTGCGGGGAGAGGTCGGATCGCATCGCCAGATGCGATCCGGGTGAGGGGGAGTCTCCGCGAGTCCCACTGTAACCGCCCTCGTGGAGACTCCCCCTCATCCCGACCTTCTCCCCGCAGGCGGGGAGAAGGGGCGCACGATCACGACTTGCGGGAGATGTATGATGGCAGAGACGGCGGATAGCCTGGTGCTCGATCTCGTGGAATGGGTGGCGCGCGAGCCGCGGCCTTATGCCGAGGTGCTCGAGGTCTGGCGCACCTCATGCCCGCGGCTGACGATCTGGGAGGACGCCGTCGATCGCGGCTACGTCGCGCGCCGTCCCTCGGTCGAGGGCATACGGGTAATGGTGACGGAAAGCGGCGAGACATTCTTGCGCGCGCACGGGCGGATGCAGTGATGCGAAACCAGTCGATGCCTTCTTCACCTCTCCCGCTTGCGGGGGAGGTCGGATTGCATCGCAGATGCAATCCGGGTGGGGGCTCTCTCCACGATGTGACTCGTGGAGAGAACCCCCACCCCGACCCTCCCCCGCAAGCGGGAGAGGGAGGGCACCGCCGTTGCGGCACTAGCGTCCCGGTTCGGCGAGCCGTGGCCGGATGATCTCGATCATCCGGTCGGCTGACGTCCCCGGTGGAAAGAATCCGAGATAATTGCCCTCGCGGTCCATCAAATAGATGTAGGCGGTGTGATCGACGGTGTAGTCGGCGGCATCCTTCAGCGGCACCCGCGCGAAATAGACCTTGTAGGCATCGGCGAGCTTGCGGATCGCATCCAGCTTGCCGGTCAGTCCGATCAGGCGCGGGTGGAACATCGGCACGTACTCCGCGAGGTGGGCCGCGGTGTCGCGCTCGGGATCGACCGTGATGAAGATCGGTTGCACCTGGTCGCCGTCGCGGCCGAGCTTGTCGAGCGCCAGGGCGATCGCCTGCAGATCGGTCGGGCAGACGTCGGGGCAGGCGGTGAAGCCGAAATAGATCAGCATCAGCTTGCCGCGAAACTCCTTGTCGGTGCGTTCATGGCCGGCCTGATCGGTCAGCGCGAACGGGCCGCCGACCGGCTCCCTGTTCCACATCAGGATGTCCATGATCTCGGCGGCCGAGCGCGCCGATTGCGGCGGCGCATCGCCGGCCAGCACCGGCGCCAGCGTCAGCCACAGGCCGGCGCCGGCGAATGCCAGGCCCGCGCCAGCGAATGCAATGACGCGCGGGATCGGGGCGATCATATGCCGAAGGAGAGGCGGCTGCCCGTCGTCGTGACCAGCACCTTGTCGCCCATCTGCGCGGTCGCCTCCTGCACGAAGTTGAGCCCGGAGCAGTGCATCGGGATCAGCACGTCGGGGTCGAGCTTCCTGATCTCGGCGACCACCTCGGTGAGGTAGTCCTTCGGCGCCGGCCCGAGATGGAAGCCGCCGACGATGGCGTGCACCTTCTGGACGCCGGAGACCTCCTGCGCCTGCTTCACCGAATTGACGATGCCGACATGGCCGCAGGACGAGATCACGACGAGGCCGAAATCCCGCACGTTGAAGCAGGTGGCGTGCTCATGGATGTGCTCGTCGGGCACGATCTTGCCGTCCATCTCGGCCGGCAGATAGTGGCTGGCGTTGCAGCCGAGCCCGTCCTTGATGCCGAACTCGACCCAGGTCTGCGGCAGCACACGCTCGATGCTGCGGCGGGTGATCTTGCCGGTGGTGAAGGCATGGCCCGCGATCACGGTCGGTGTCTCGCACAGCACCGTGGTGACGCGCTGCGCCGCGAGCTGGCGGCGGTCGAGCGTGCCGAAATCGTTGAACTGGCCCTTGGTCGGCGTTGCGCTGACGCGATGGCAGAAATTGTCCTCGCCGCCGGCATAGAGCTTCACGTCGGCCGGTAGTTTATCACGGAATTTGTCGAGGAAGCCGTTGAGGCCGCCGAAATGGTCGTAGTGGCCGTGGCTCACGATCAGCCCATCGAGCTTCGCCGGGTCGACGCCGACCAGCGCCATGTTGTTGAGCAGCACCTCCGGCGTGTAGCCGTAGTCGAGCATCAGCGTGCGCTGCGCGCCCTTGGCCTCCGACTCCAACCACAGCGACAGGCCCCATTCATTGTGCAGCGACTTCTGGTAGTCGGCGGAGCGCGGCGGCGGCGCGATGGTGACGCCGCCGGCCTGCTTCGGTTTGAAGAACAAATCGAAGCTGGAATCGACCAGCACGCGGATCGAGAGCTTGTCGACGGTCGGCACCTCGATCGGTGCGGCGCTCGCGATCTCGACGCAGGAGAAGGCGCCCGCGGCTGCGGCGCCGGCGATCGCCGCTGAGCCTTTCAGGAAATCACGTCGTGCCAAATCCCGTGTCATCGCAATCCCCCGTGTTTTGAAAACTTTTCAATACCAAACACGTTGAGCCTAGGAGCAATCGGGACGCGGCTCAATCGGGCACTTGCGCTGGCCGCAGATCACATTCGCGCGCGCTGCAATGCGGGCGCCATTGACTTGGGTGCGGTTATGCGCCCAAGTCAATGCATTCGCATCTTTCTCGCCGATGCACGACATCGGCAGTCCCTGGCAATGCAGGATCACGCCCATGATCGACCTTCACTACTGGTCCACGCCGAACGGTCACAAGGTAACGATGTTCCTTGAGGAGACCGGATTGGAGTACAGGATTTTCCCGGTGAACATCGGCAAAGGCGATCAGTTCAAGCCGGACTTTTTGCAGATCGCGCCGAACAACCGCATCCCCGCAATTCTCGATCACGCGCCGAAGGGCGGTGGCAAGCCGCTACAGCTGTTCGAGTCCGGCGCGATCCTGCTTTATCTCGCCGAGAAGACCGGACAATTCCTGCCGGCCGATATCCATGGCCGCTATGACGCGATCCAGTGGACGTTCTGGCAGATGGGCGGGCTCGGGCCGATGGCGGGGCAGAACCACCACTTCCGCAACTACGCCGTCGAGAAGCTGCCTTACGCGATCGACCGCTATGTCAACGAGACCAACCGGCTGTACGGCGTGCTCAACAAGCGGCTCGCCGACCGCGAATTCGTCGCCGGCGATTATTCGATCGCCGACATGGCGAGCTATCCCTGGGTCGTGCCCTACAAGAACCAGGGCCAGGAGATCGACGATTTCCCGCATCTGAAGCGCTGGCTAGAGACGATCGGCAAGCGCCCCGCGACCGAGCGCGCCTATGCCAAGGCGAAGGAGGTCAACCCGAATTTCGGCCAGCCCGCGATCCGCACCGAGGAAGAGCGCAAGTTGCTGTTCGGGCAGACCGCGGCGGTGGTGCGGTAGGGCGAACTCCTCCGTCATTGCGAGGAGCGAAGCGACGAAGCAATCCATCTTTCCGCGTATGCGGGTCGATGGATTGCTTCGCTTCGCTCGCAATGACGGATGTAGCACTCGCGGGTTTTCAAGCCCCGACATACCTCGCCGGCCGCCGTTCCTTCCACGCCGCGAGCCCCTCGGCGAGATCGCGGCCCGGCACCAGCGCGGCGAACTGCTCGCTCTCGACCAAAAGGCCCTCGGCAATCGGCATGTTGAGCCCGCGAGTCACCGCTGTGATGGTGCCGGCGACCGATCCGGGCGAATGCCTGGTGATCCGGCCGGCGAGTTCGCGCGCGGCGGTCAGCAGCTGATCGTGCGGCACGACCTGATTGACCAGCCCGATCTCGCGCGCATGCTCGGGCGGGAACGGATCGCCCGTCAGCAGCAATTCAAGTCCGCGCTTGCGTCCCGCCAGCCGTGGCAGTCGCTGCGTGCCGCCGAAGGTCGGCGGCATGCCGAGCTTGATCTCGGGCTTTGCAAATTGCGCGCGGTCGCTGGCGACAGCGAGATGCACCGCCTCGGTGATCTCGCAGCCGCCGCCGAAGGCGAGCCCGTTGACCGCGGCGATCACGGGCTTCTTGAATGCCTCGAGCCGCGCGGTCATGGCCTGGCCGCGGCGGACGAAGTCGCGCACCGCGACGGCGGAGCCCTGCTTGACGCTCTCGGAAAACTCCTTGATGTCGGCGCCGGCCGAGAAGGCGCGCTCGCCGGCGCCGGTCAGGATCACGGCGCGCACCTCAGTGTCGCCCTCGATGCGGTCGAGCGCGGCCATCAGCTGATCGATCAGCGCATAATTCAGCGCGTTGAGCTGCTCCGGACGGTTCAGGGTGATCAGAGCGATCCCGTCGGTGATCTCGAGCAGGATGGGGGCGGGCATGATGCAGTCTCCAGCATTTGTGTGTCCCGGCCGAATGTAGGGCCAGCCGCAATTTGTGTATATTCACTGGTTAGTATACATACGCAGAATGCCCAGACCCTCCGAGCCCACCCGCGAGCGCATCGTCGAGGCGGCGAGCGCGCTGTTCTACAATGAAGGCATTCGCCGCGTCAGCGTCGACGAGGTCGCCGCCAAGGCCGGCCTCACCAAGCGCACGCTGTACTATCACTTCAAGAGCAAGGACGATCTGGTCGCTGCCTATCTCGCCGCGCGCGACCAGCCCAATCTCGCGCTGTTCCGAAAGTGGTTCGCGGAGGCCGAGGGTGGCCTGCCGGTGAAGGTCGAGGCGATCTTCAGGAACCTCGCGCGCTCGGCGCGGCATCCGAAGTGGAAGGGCTGCGGCTTCCTGCGCACCTCCGCCGAACTCGCCAACATGCCCGGGCATCCCGCGATCAGGATCGGCGCCGCGCACAAGAAGAAGTTCGAGGACTGGCTGGGCGCGACCTTCGCGGAGCAGGGCATCGCCGATCCGCTCAAGCTGGCGCGGCAGACCCTCTTGCTGCTGGACGGATCATTCGCCGTCGTGCTGCTGCACCGCGACGCGAGCTATATGGAGACGGCCGGCGAGGCGGCACGCACGCTGATCGAGGCGGCGCTGGCGAGACCGCGGCGTAAGCGAGGGTGAGGTTTGCACGTTCGTCTCGCTAGTGTTGCAGGGGAGCGATGCGCTCAAGGCGAGCCGCGCATTGATCATTCAGAACGTCACCAAGCCTGCCTACATCCTTGATCCCGAAATACACGTTGCAAAACGTCTCGGCCATATGAAAGCAGGCAAGCTTGCGATAGAAAACTTTCACGTAGCGGCGGTCGCGAAAAAAGAACGGCTTGGATGCATATGTGCTCAAGTCTCCCCTGACCTCGCCGAGTGAGCCGACGGTGTACCGGACGCTTACATTTCCGTAGCTCCACAAGCCGGCATGGACGCACGCGCCGTTGAGGTATCTCAAATCATATGCGGCGAAGCCGTCCGCATCTGCGACGTTCCCGAAGTACCTGAATAATCTGACGAGGAATATTGTCCTGTCTACTCTGACGATCATTCGCTTCATCGTAAGAATATAAACAAAAGCTCCGCCCACGCGCAGCGCGGTCAGTTGAGGTATGAAAGCAAAAAAGACCAGCGCACCGACAACTATCCATCGCCTCCTGACAAGTCCTTCAATGGCGTATTGTTCTGGCGTTAGCGAGTAAATCCCGTGGTAGGCGATAAGCGCCAAAACAAGAGCGCCCACGGTTACAAATGAGGCTGTGCAGAAAAAGCTGCTGAACCATCCCGGCGTGCCAATCCAGAGAACGCGCTCGTCCTCACCGAGCTTGGGTGTCACCCCGGAGGTGTCGAGCAGGTCGTTGGGCGGATCGAAGACTGACAGGCCGCGCTTGATCATCGAAAATGTTGCTCACATGCACGGCATCGTCGGAAGTCGAAGATTGTCCCGCTGCCTCTGAACCGTAGCGTAATCGAGTCCCTGATGCACGCTCCGCGAGCATTCGTCGTTAATCTTGCGGGCGGCAAAGCAATTTTGCGCCGAAGCGACGAAGCAATCCATCGCTCCGCATATGCGGGACGATGGATTGCCTCGCTTCGCTCGCAATGACGATTAAAGCGCGCCGCGCTCCTGCAGCAGCGCCAGCACCGCGTTGAGGTCCGGCAGCACGGCCGCGCATTTTGCACGGGTCGCTTCGGTCGGTGGCGCCATGTCCGGCACCATCAGCGTGATCGCGCCGGCGGCGTGGGCCGCCGCCACGCCGTGGTTGGAGTCTTCCACCGCAATGCAGGCTGCCGGCGTCACGCCAAGCCGCGCGGCGGCCTTGAGATAGAGCTCGGGATCCGGCTTGCCCTGCGCGACATCGTCAAGCGTCAGCAGCGTGCCGAAACGATCTCGGATGCCGGCAAGCGTCAGGTTGCGTTCGGCCGAGCGGCGCGAGGACGAGGTGACGATCGCCATCGGGCGCTGCGCAAGCGCGAGCGCATCGAGCAGATCGAGCGTGCCTGATTTGAGCGGCAGGCCCGACTGCATCATCCGATCGCGATGTTCAAGGAAGGCCAGGTTGACCGCCTCCAGCGGAAACGTCGCGCCGTAATGATCGCGCAGCATCGCCTCGCAGACCGGGCCGGGAAGGCCGACCATGGAATGGCACAGCGCGACGACGTCGTCGGTGTAGCCGCACACGTTCAGCGCCGCGACCAGGCTGTCGAAGTAGACCTTCTCGGTGTCGAGCAGCGTGCCGTCCATGTCGAGCAGGACGGCGTCGACGGTCCAGCGTGCCTTCACGTGGCGCTCACCGCTGCTTGCTGTTCCGCGAGCTTCCGCAAGCATGCGGGGCACAGGCAGTCGCCGCTATCGGTCGGCATCGGCAGGCGAAAACTCTCATCGGAGCACCAGCATGCTCCCGTGAGCGAGCAGGAAAATTCGCTGCCGCATGCCGTGCAGGCAAGCCGGCGCGGAGATGCTGGTTCGGAACGATCGTTTGACGAGAGGTCCATTCTAACCGCGATTTAATGCGCGAATTAATCTCGGGTTCATCCCGGACCGCGCTATGATGCCAGGCAACTGATATAGCCGGGATAGGCCGCCAAGGAAATCGCCAAGGAAATCGCCAAGGGAATTCTGATGGCCCGTGATTCGCAAGCCGCGCTGGTTGCCCTCAACCGGTTTGGATTCGGCGCCCGCGGCGGGGCGTCCGGCGACTTCATCAACGCGGCCTCCGATCCGCGCGGTTTCGTGCTGGCGGAACTGGCGCGTCCGAACGGCGCGCTGCTCGAAGTGCCGGGCCTGCTCTCGACACCCGAACTTGGCAAGCAGGTGTTCGATTATCAGTTCGAGATCCAGCAGGCGCGCAATGCTGCGAAGGCCGCGCAGCAGGGCGCGAGCGAGACATCGCCGCAGGGGCCGGACACGAAGTCGCCGCAGCGGCGCAATCTGTCGCTGTCCACTGCCGCCAAGGAGATCGCCGGAAAAGATCCGACAATGCAGGCGCAGGGCGCCGATGGCGCCAACGCGGCGATGACGCCGTCGGCTCCGATGCAGCCTCCGACGATGCAGACGGTGGCCGGTCCCCCCAAGCCGCCGGCGCAACCGCTCAACATCATCCAGAAGACGTTCCGCGCCGAGGCGCTGGCGCGCCTGCAGCGCGGCGTGGTCGCCGATTGCGGCTTCGTCGAACGGCTCGTGGTGTTCTGGTCCAACCACTTCTGCATCTCCGCCAACAAGGGCGCGCTGGCGCGGATGTGGGCCGGCTCGTTCGAGCGCGAGGCGATCCGTCCGCATGTGCTCGGCCGTTTCCCGGACATGCTGAAGGCCGTCGAGCAGCATCCGGCGATGCTGTTCTTTCTCGACAACCAGCAATCGCTCGGCCCGGAGTCGCGCGCCGGCATCAACCGCAATCGCGGCCTGAACGAGAACCTCGCGCGCGAGATCATGGAGCTGCATACGCTCGGCGTCGGCGGCGGCTACACCCAGGACGATGTGACCTCGCTGGCGCGCGTCATCACCGGCTGGACCTTCGCCGGCCGCCGTGGCCAGCTCGGCACGCCCGGCAGCTTCGTGTTCAATGCCAATGCGCACCAGCCCGGACCGCAGCAGGTGCTCGGCAAGACCTACGCGCAAGCGGGCGTCGCGCAGGGCGAGGCGGTGCTGTCGGACATCGCGCGGCATCCCTCGACCGCAAAATTCATCGCGACCAAATTCGCGCGCCACTTCGTCGCCGACGATCCGCCGCCGGCGCTGGTGGCGAGGCTGCAGGATACGTTCACGAAAACAGACGGCGATCTCAGGGCGCTGGCCACCGCGCTGGTTCAGTCCAGCGAGGCCTGGCAGGCGCCGCTGACAAAGATGCGTTCGCCTTACGAATTCCTGGTCGCTTCCGGCCGCCTGCTGGCGCGCAATCCCGAGGATCCAGGCCGCTATCTCAACGGCCTCAACGTGCTCGGCCAGCCGCTGTGGTCGCCGGCGGGGCCGAACGGATTTCCGGACACCGCCGCGGCCTGGGCGGCACCTGAAGGCGTCAAGCTCAGGCTCGACATCTCGGCGCAGCTTGCCTCCCAGCTCGCCGACCGGTTCGACCCGCGCGACCTGCTCGAGCTCATTGCTGCCGAAGCAGCCTCCCCCGAGACGCGGCGCACCATCGAGCGTGCGGAATCGCGGCAGCAGGCGCTGGCGTTGCTGTTGATGTCGCCCGAGTTCCAGAGGAGATGACGATGGAATGCTCCGAGAGCCTGATGCTGCAGGCGACGTCGCGGCGCGCGCTGCTGCTCGGCGGCGCCTCCTTTGCGGCCTGGGCCTACCTGCCGAAATTCGCGCGCGCCGCCGATGGCCGCGATCCGCGCTTCGTCACCATCATCCTGCGCGGTGCACTCGACGGCCTCGCCACGGTCGCACCGGTCGGCGATCCTGATTATGCCGGCCTGCACGGCGCGATCGCGCTGCGCCCCGATGGCCCGAACGCGGCGGTGATGCTGGATCAGTTCTTCGCCCTGCATCCGGCGATGCCGGAATTTTCGCGGATGTATCGCGCCAAGCAGGCCGCGGTGGTTCATGCGGTCGCGACCTCCTATCGCGATCGCTCGCATTTCGACGGCCAGGACGTGCTGGAGAGCGGCTTCCCCGGTCCGGGCCGCGTGCAGTCCGGCTGGCTCAATCGCGCGCTGGAAGCCTTGCCGAAAGGCGAGCGGGTGACGAGCGCGCTCGCGGTCGGCCCGACCACGCCGCTGGTGCTGCGCGGCGCCGCGCCGACCGTCGGCTGGGCCCCGACCGCGCTGCCGCAAGCCGCCGACGACACCGCGATGCGGCTGCTCGATCTCTATCAGCACCGCGATCCGGTGCTGGCGAGCGCGCTGACGCAAGGCTTGCAGCTCGAGAAGCAGGCGCAGGGCGACGAGATGAAGCCGAAGCCCGGAGTGGGCGGCGTGGCGGCGATGCGCCTCGTGGCGCGCGGCGCCGCGAAGTTGATGGCGGCCGATGACGGCCCGCGGATCGGCGCGCTCGCCTTCGACGGCTGGGACACCCATGCCAATGAAGGCGGGCCGGTCGGCCGCCTCGCGCAGCTGCTCGGCGGCCTCGACGGCGCGCTGGCGGAATTCCAGAGCGGCCTCGGCGCGCGCTGGCGCGACACCGTGATCGTGGTCGCGACCGAGTTCGGCCGCACCGCGCGCATCAACGGCACCGAGGGCACCGACCACGGCACCGGCACCATCGCGCTGCTCGCCGGCGGCGCGGTGAACGGCGGCCGCATGATCACCGACTGGCCCGGCCTCAAGCCCGCCAATCTCTATCAGGCCCGCGACCTCGCCCCGACCACCGACCTGCGCGCCGTGATCAAGGGCGTGCTGCACGACCAGTTCGGCCTCGGCGAGCGCGTGCTGGCCGATGCCGTGTTTCCGGATAGCGCCCCGGTAAAGCCGATGAAGGGGTTGGTGGCTTGACTTCCTCAACCTCTCCCCGCTCTTTGCGGGGAGAGGTCGGAAGCGACGCATCGCGTTTGCTTCCGGGTGAGGGGCAGGGCAATGCGTGGCCGCAAGGAAACACCTATCCGACTCGCGAGAGGGCTGCGCGCCAATCAAACGGACGCGGAGACCGTGCTTTGGAATCGCATCCGCAATCGCCAGATTGATGGCCATAAGTTCGCACGGCAGGTGCCGGTCGGGAGTTACATTTGCGACTTCGTCTGCCGCGAGCGACGGCTCGTGATCGAAGTGGATGGCGGTCAGCACGCGGACTCAGCTGCAGACGTGGTCCGGGACCGGTATCTCACCGGGGAGGCTATCGCGTGCTTCGCTTCTGGAACAACGATGTGCTCGGCAACGTCGAGGGTGTGTTGATTACAATTCAGACTGAGTTGCGCGGATAGATGCCCCTCACCCCAACCCTCTCCCCGTGAAGGACGGGGAGAGGGAGCGGAGAGAGTGCCGTTCGCTTCACGCCTTCGTTATCCCATCGATCTCCGCCATCTCCTCCGCGGAGAGCTTCCAGCTGATCGCCTTGACGTTCTGCTCGATCTGTTCGGGGCGGGTCGCGCCGGCGATGACGCTTGCGACTTGCGGGCGGGCGGCGAGCCAGGAGAAGGCGAGCTCGAGCATGGTGTGGCCGCGCTCCCTGGCAAACGCCTGCAGCTTCTCGACGATGTCCTCGTTGCGCGGCGTGACGTAGCGATCCTTCAGGGCCGGCGCCTTGGCGAAGCGGGTATCGGCGGGTGCAGCGGCGCCGCGCTGGTACTTGCCGGTCAAGAGGCCGCTGGCGAGCGGGAAGAACGGCAGCAGGCCGAGATTGTATTGCTGCGTCGCCGGCAGCAGGTCCTTCTCGATGTCGCGCACCAGGAGGCTGTATTCGTCCTGGCAGGACACGAAGCGGTTCACGTTCATCTGGCGCGCGACGTACTCGGCTTCGGCGATCCGCCAGGCGGGGAAGTTGGAGTTGCCGATGTAGCGCACCTTGCCCTGGCGGACGAGATCGTCGAGCGCGCGCAGCGTCTCGTCGATCGGGGTGAGCGGATCGTAGTCGTGCTGCTGGTAGAGATCTATATAGTCGGTCTTCAGGCGGCTGAGGCTCGCTTCGACCGCGGACATGATGTAGCGCCGCGAGGCGCCCTGCTTGGTGCCGTCGGTCGCCATCGGCTTGGAGAATTTGGTGGCGAGCACGATGTCCTTGCGGCGGTCGCCCAGCACGGTGCCGAGCACGGTCTCCGAGCCGCCCATGCCGGCATAGATGTCGGCGGTGTCGAACAGCGTGATGCCGAGATCGATCGCCTTGTGGATCACCTTGCGCGAGGTTTCGAGGTCGGTGCGCTGGCCGAAATTGTTGCAGCCGAGGCCGACCGCGGACACGCGCAGCCCGGAGCTGCCGAGATTACGAACTTCCATGAGACAATCCTGTGGGATAGGCGAGGGGTTTCGCGGATTGTGACGCGCTGCCCCGAGCCCGGCAAGGTGCCGTCCTACCGCCGATCACGCATGGCGGTGTCGCAAAATGAGATGCCGTAAAAAAAGCGGTCCCGGTCAGACGCGGCGACTGACGGGGACCGCTTGGCGAAGATCTGAGACGGGGGGCCTGATCTGCGCGAGCGGAAGCCTAGCCGGGCTTTGTAACGTGCCGGTGACACCTCTGTTCAATCCACAGGCCGCGAAGATCCGCTCAGACAATCTTGCGATAGATGACGAAGCCCGGCTTGTCCGCGACCTTGTCATAAAGCTGCATCGCGGTGTGGTTGGTCTCATGCGTCTGCCAGTAGACGCGTGGCGATCCCGCGAGCCTGGCCTGCGTGTAGACGCCGTTGATCAACGCGCGGCCAACGCCCTTGCCGCGTGCGGCTTCGCTGGTGAACAGATCCTGCAAATAGCAGGTTGGCGCGATCGCCGTGGTCGAGCGGTGAAACAGATAATGCGTCAGCCCGAGCAATCTGCCGCCGGCGTCGGCGACCAGCGCGTGCACCGGCTCATAGGCATCGAAGAAGCGTTCCCACGTCATCGCGGTGATCTCGGGCGCGAGCGCGGTCGGCCCGGATCGCTCATAGAAGGCATTGTAGCCGTCCCACAGAGGAAGCCACTGGGCGTAGTCGTCGCGGGTGACGAAGCGGATGGTGACGTCGTCGGCCATGGAGGATTCCTGGATGGTCCTGCGTTGCGGGCGATGTCTCCGCACCGCTCGCAAGGTTCTACCGTCGCTATCTCGCAGGATCAATTGCGGACGAGGTCGCGCCTCACTCGGCGGCGCGCAGCAGCCGCGCCAGACGGCGCTCGCGCCCGGCGCGCTGGGCCCGATATTCATCGGCCTTCGCGGGATCGTCGGTGTGCCGCACGAGGTCGGTGACCGGCGTGTAGCTCAGCATGCGGCCGCCGTCCGGCAGTGCGGTGCAGCTGAAGCGCAGCACCTGGCCGTCGGCGAGGTTGAGATTGATCGGCGTGGAGTCGCCGGCGCGCATCATCGCGATGCGCTCGGCGATGAACGCGCTCAGCTCGTCTTCCGGCAGTTCATAGGCGCCGGTGTCGCGGCCGTGATACATCAGCGCGACGAAGGGCGGCTTGCTCTCGGCCTGCGCATCCGACAGCGCGAAATAGTCGCGGAAGGCGCGGTTGATGAATTCGGCGCGGGTGTCGGCGTCGAGCAGCACGATGCCGATGTCGACCTGGTCGAGCGCGGCGGCGAGCCGCTCCGCGGTGGCGTGATGCTGCTGGTCCGCGGCAAAGGCGTCGATCCATTTCTGCCGCAGCATTCCGGTGATCACGGCGGTGCCGGCCGCGGTCGCCGCCAGCATCAGCATCCGCGCGACGTCGGCGGTGTCGTAACCGGGCAGCGCGCGATGATTGAGGAAGAACAGCGCCGAGGCGGCCACCGCGATCGCGGCGGAGATCAGCCCGGAGGTGATGCCGCTGATCGAGCTCGCAAGCGCCACGATGCAGACGAACAGCGGCGCGGGATTGGGGACGGCGACAACGAGGCGATCGAGCAGGAAGGCGGCGGATGCCGTGATCGCCGTCAGGGCCGGACCTGAAATTGCACGCCAGTCGAACCGCATGCGCGTTCTCGCTATCTATCAAACGAACGATAAAGCCGCAGTTTGACGACAGGGCCGCAACCGCGCCGGCATTTCCGTCCCGACCGTTAAGCGGGCGTTGCGGGGGCCGAACCAGCTTTCGCTGCTTTCAAATCAAATGATATGCAGACCGGCGCGGAACCCGGTTCCGTGCCTGCGGGTTACCGCGTGCTTTGCTTGCAAGAGGACATTCGATGCCCGCCATTTCGCCGTCGCTGCTGCCGATCCTGATGCTGTTCGCCTCGAACGTCTTCATGACCTTCGCCTGGTACGGCCATCTCAAGTTCAAGGATCACTCGCTCCCCATCGTCATCATGGTGAGCTGGGGCATCGCCTTCTTCGAGTACTGGCTGGCAGTGCCGGCCAATCGCTGGGGCAGCGCGGTCTACTCGGCGGCGCAGCTCAAGACCATGCAGGAGGTGATCACGCTGGTCGTGTTCGCCGCCTTCTCGGTGTTGTACCTGAAGGAGCCGCTGGGCTGGAATCACGCGCTCGGATTTGCCTTCATCGCCGCCGGCGCGTTTCTGATCTTCCACAAATGGGGCTAATGCTTCACCTCGCCCCGCGTGCGGGGAGAGGTCGGAACGCATCGTTAGATGCGTTCCGGGTGAGGGGGACTCTCCGCAAATGCAGCGATCTCCGAATACGCGGAAAGAGCCCCTCACCCCAACCCTCTCCCCGTAAGAACGGGGCGAGGGAGCACACTGCCGCCGCGGTTCGACCTGATCTCATCGCGCTTTAATGGTGCGGGGCCGGCTTGGCGGCCGGCGTCGTGACATGCGCGGGGCGTGCGTGGTCTTCGCCTTGCGTGCCGGTCACGATCAGGAGCGATGCCGCCAGCAGGATCGCCGCCGACAGCGTCACGGTCACCAGTCCGACGGGGGTCTTCATCATGTCGCGCCGCTGTCTCTCCCGCGCCTTGCCGCGGATCAGGTGCCAACCGGAAATTGCTTGATTACGCCGGGATCGCCGTTGCCATGGTGATGTTGCACGACAGCACCGTCACGGCGACGACCAGGCACAGCGTCAGCGCGCCGAGCGCGAGCGACGCGGCGATCGCGTTCGTCAGCCGGGATGATGCCACCGGGGCAAGGCGGCCATCGAAGCCTGCCGTGCCGGACCACCGTTTCATGGTCTAAATCCCTCAGGCCGCGAGCGAATCACTCGCGACATCCGAGCGAATCTGCTGGTCGTCACCGGCAACATTGCGGCGGCGGCACCGTCCAAAAATGGCTAAAATGCGGCGGCAGCGCAGGTTTTGCCCGTTATTTGGGCAGTTTCCCCGTTATTCCCTGAATTCACATACAGCCGTTCAGACGCCGGCTGCGAGGCGAGGCTCAGGCTCGGCCTCGGTACCAGGCTGCCAGTCCATCGAGACAAATCCGGGGGTCTGCTCGACCCGCTTGAGCCAGGCACGGATCGACGGAAAGGTCGCCAGGTCGAAGTCGCAGCGGTCGGCGACGTGGGTGTAGCCGTAGAGGGCGATGTCGGCGACGGTGAGCTGTCCGGCGGCGAAATAGGCGTGTTCCTTGAGGTGATTTTCCATCACCTGCAGCGCCGCATAGCCGCGCTCCATCCAGTCCTCCAGCGCGTGCGTCTGCAGGTCGCGTCCGCCCTTGACCAGCGACAGCCAGAAATAGGCGGCGCCGATGTTCGGCTCCAGCGCGTGCTGCTCGAAGAACATCCACTGCAGCGCCTCGGCGCGCTCGATCCGCGACTCCGGCGCCAGCGGCGTGCCGATCGCGACGTACCAGAGGATGGCATTGGACTCGGCGAGATGGCGGCCTTCGGCGACCTCGAGCAGCGGCACCTGGCCGCTCGGATTCTTGGCCAGGAATTCCGGGGTGCGGCTCTCGCCGCGCAGGATGTCGATCTCGATCGCCTCGTACGGCGTGTTCAGCACGGCAAGCGCCAGCCGGACCTTGTAGCTGTTGCCGGAGCGCTGCATCGAATAGAGCTTGTACATTGCGTCGTGGTTCACTCGGTCAGGGAGACGGTACGCTTAAAAATTGCGCGGCCTGTCACACCGCAACGCCGCTAAACAATGATGCTGACGGGGGTGCGTCGCAAGCCCTGCAGTGTGGAAAAAGTCGAAACGTCTACTGCACTGCACACGTGCAGAACGATTCCATCCACACGGCAGAACAACTCGGATCACGCCTGCGCGACGCTCTGCACGGTGCCGGTCGATGGCCAAGGTCGCGACCATGGCCGGCGCGCTGCAATTCACAAACTTTAACCCGCGTCCTTGGCGGCACGACGCGCGCCGGTCTGCGTTGACGACCCGCCGTTAGCGCTGTCAGGCAGGTTGCCGCGCGGCATTGTCCTCGGAGCAATCCGCGCTGGCGCATGCCGCCGAAGGGCCCGCCGGCAAGACCGGAGCGGGCTTGCCGGATATGAGTCATCCGGTGCCGGAACTTGCGGAAAATTGCGCGCGCCGCGAGCCATGCGCGAAAGTTTTCGTGCTTTACCGCCAAGCTTCTTGCGGTGCAGCGGCGACAGGCCTAGGGTGCCGCGATCCCATTCAAATCAAGTCGTGGCCCTACGGCTCACGACGTTTGCCAGGAGATGATAATGGCCTTCCTGTCCGCTGCGCTCGACCGTGTGAAGCCGTCCGCGACGATCGCGGTCACGGACAAAGCACGCGCGCTGAAAGCCGCGGGCCGCAACGTCATCGGCCTCGGCGCCGGCGAGCCTGACTTCGATACGCCCGCCAACATCAAGCTCGCAGCGATCCACGCGATCGAGGCCGGCAAGACCAAGTACACCGACGTCGGCGGCATTCCGGAGCTCAAGGAAGCCATCATTAACAAGTTCGCGCGCGAGAACGGCCTGACCTACAAGCCGAACCAGGTCATCGTCGGCACCGGCGGCAAGCAGGTGCTCTACAACGCGCTGATGGCGACCATCAATCCGGGCGACGAGGTGATCATCCCGGCGCCGTACTGGGTCAGCTATCCCGAGATGGTGGCGCTCGCCGGCGGCGAGTCGGTGCCGGTGGTGTGCCCGGCCTCGACCGGCTTCAAGCTGCGTCCGGAAGATCTCGAGAAGGCGATCACGCCGAAGACCAAGTGGGTGATCCTGTGCTCGCCGTCGAACCCGACCGGCTCGGCCTATACGAAGAGCGAGCTCAAGGCGATCACCGACGTGCTGGTCAAGCATCCGCATGTCTGGGTGATGACCGACGACATGTACGAGCACCTCGTCTATGACGACTTCGTCTTCACCACGGCGGCGCAGGTCGAGCCGAGCCTGTACGACCGCACGCTGACCGTGAACGGCGTGTCGAAGGCCTACTGCATGACCGGCTGGCGCATCGGCTATGCCGGCGGCCCGGCGCAGCTGATCAAGGCGATGGCGACGATCCAGTCGCAGTCGACCTCGAACCCGTCGTCGATCGCGCAGTGGGCGTCGGTCGAGGCGCTCAACGGTCCGCAGGACTTCATCGCCGCGAACAACAAGGTGTTCAAGGAGCGTCGCGACCTCGTGGTGTCGATGCTCAACCAGGCGAGCGGCATCGAGTGCCCGCGGCCGGAAGGCGCGTTCTACGTCTATCCGTCCTGCGCCGGCACGATCGGCAAGAAGGCCCCGTCGGGCAAGCTGATCGACAACGACGAGGCGTTCGTCACCGAATTGCTCGAGAGCGAAGGCGTCGCCGTGGTGCAGGGATCGGCATTCGGGCTCGGACCCGCGTTCCGCATTTCCTACGCCACCAAGACTTCCGATCTCGAGGATGCCTGCAAGCGCATCCAGCGCTTCTGCGGTAATCTGCGGTAGTTCGATCCGAACCAAGAAAACGCTCCCGCACCTGGTGCGGGAGCGTTTTTGTTTGTGTGCTGAAATCGCGCCGGTAGATTCGACGAGTCAAATCACATCCTGCTCACCTCACGCGCGTGTGTGCGAACATCGATGCCACACGCGGGAAGTTTTTACGGCGTCTTTGCGCGCTGCCTTGTTTTGGACACGAGCCTTCCTTCCTGTCCGCCGCGCGAATTCAGTTCAGTTCACCTTGCGGAGACAGATAATGCGACTTTCGACCCTCACCCTTGCAGCGCTTGCGTTGCTGGCGCCGTTCGCCACCGCCAACGCGGCGCCTCAGGTTCAAGCCGGGGTCCTGCAATGCCAGGGCGGCGAGAATGTCGGCTTCGTTGTCGGCTCTGTCGCGCGCCTCGAATGCGTGTTCCAGAGCGGCGGCCGTCGGCCCGAGCCCTATGTTGCGACCGTGAAGCGGATCGGCGTCGACCTCGGCGTCACCGCGACGACCCAGCTCGCCTGGGCCGTGAGCGCGCCGACCACGCAGCTCCCGCGCGGTGCGCTCGCCGGCAGTTACGGCGGTGTCGGCGTCAACGCCTCGGTCGGCCTCGGTGCCGGCGGTAACTTCCTGTTCGGCGGCCCGAACAATGCCTATGCGCTGCAGCCGGTCAGCGTGCAGGGCCAGACCGGCCTCAACGTTGCGGCCGGCATCGCCGGGATCGATCTCGAGCCGGTCGCCTACGGCGGTCCGCGCCGTCATCATCGTCACCACCGTCATCATCATCACCACTAGATTTGTTTTGACGCGTTTTCTTCACGCGAACCGGTATCCACTTCGCTCGAAAACGCTCTAGGCTGGTCGGTGTTCGATCAAAGAGGCCCGCGAAAGCGGGCCTCTTTTTTGTTGTCTGTTGTTTGCTGTCCGTTGCTCGATCAATCGGCAGACCCCAAGGAACATAGCAGCGCCGCAACATCTCCTGACAATCGGTGGCCGGGCACCGCAAATTCTGGCTGGACGTTCGATGTTGTGGCATAGGATGCGAACGGCGCCGCACACACGGCGCCGTTCTGTTCTCTGCTCGCGTCATGCCTCTCAGCCGGAGACTCCCAACATGCGTCGCTTCACTTTCCTCGCCGGTGCTGCCATTGCCACGCTGACCGCAATCGTTGGCGCCAGCGCCCAACAGCCGATCCAGCGCGTGCAGGTCGGCGTCCTTGAATGCCGCGGCGGCGCGAGCGTCGGCTTCATCGTCGGTTCCGTGACCCATCTCGGTTGCGTGCTGCGCGCCAATGGTCTGCCTGAGGATCGCTACATCGCGACCATCCAGAAGGTCGGCATCGATCTCGGCATCACCCAGGAATCGGCGCTGGCCTGGGGCGTCTATGCGCCGGTGGAGCGGCTCGGGCCGGGTGCGCTCTCCGGCAACTATGCCGGCGCGCAGGGCAGCGCGACGCTCGGTGTTGGCGTCGGCGGCAACGTGCTGGTCGGCGGCTCCGATAACACCATCGCCCTGCAGCCGCTCAGCGTGCAGGGCCAGGTCGGCATCAACATCGCCGCCGGCCTCGAAAGCCTGGAGCTGCGTCCGGGCCGCTAACGCGCGTCCGTGCGGTTGATTAGCTTGCCGAAGAAGCCGCTTGCTTCTTCGGCAACGATCCCTGGCGCCTCGGCGTGAACATAGTGCCCGCTCTCGACGAACCTGATCGAAGGTTCGCTCCAATAGTCTCCCAACCTGTCCGACCATTCGGGCGCGATCAACGGATCGCGGCGGCCCCAGAGAAAGCGCGACGGCACGTCGATGCGCGGCTGCGCCGGCAGCTTGCCTTCCAGCCAGAGCCGACGATTGGGCGCGGACGAGAGATACCAGTCGAAGCCGCCCTGGATGTTGCCCGGCTTCATGAAGTTGTCGACATAGGCTTCCAGCAGATCGCCGAACACGGCGGGATCATCGCCCGACCAGTGGTCGAGGAAATGTCGGAAGTAGAGCCGGCATGACTCGCGCGAGCTTCCGACCAATTGCGCGGCCCATGGCAGCTGCTGGAAGTATTGATACCAGACCTCGATCAGGTGGCCGGGCTGGCCGTAGCGATGGCCGAGGCCCGGATAGGGCGTGCAGAGATAGAGCGTGCCGGTCAGCCGCTGCGGCTGACGATGCGACATCGCCTGCATGACATAGGCGCCGAGATCGCCGCCGATCACGCCGAAGCCGTCATGACCGAGCGCGTCCATGACGGCGAACATATCCAGCGCGTGGCGCTCCGCGGTTGCGGACGCATCGGGCCCCGGTGTCGGCTTGCCGGTGTCGCCGCAGCCGCGCAAGTCGGGCGCGATCAGTTCAAAGCTGTCGCCGAGGCGCAGCATCAGCGGGCGCCACACCAGCCAGAACTCCGGCCAGCCGTGGAGCAGGAGCAGCGGCGGCCCTTTGCCGAAGCGCGCGACGTTGACGCGCAGGCCGCCGATATCGATCTTCTGTTGTGTGATGCCTGCCGCGGCTGCTTCCGCGAAGGCTCTTTCCAGCGCCGTCATGGGGACTCCCTGTGGTTTGCCGCAGGCTGTCCGCGTTCGCGCGTCCGGTCCAATACTCGTTCGATACGGTTGCAGAGCTATTGCGTATGACTGACGGTACCCGCCGCCGTGCTATACCGACGGCATGGAATTGCGACATCTCAGATATTTCGTGGCGCTCGGCGAGGAATTGAATTTTACCCGCGCGGCCGAGCGGCTGCACATCGCGCAACCGCCGCTGAGCCAGCAGATCCGTCAGCTCGAGGACGAACTCGGCGTGACGTTGCTGCAGCGGAATAGCCGTCCTGTCAGACTCACCGAGGCGGGCGAGCTGCTGCTTGCGCGCGCCCGCGCGCTGCTCGCAAATTTCGAGGCCACGGTTGCGGACACGCGTCGCGTCGGGCGCGGCCAGGCCGGCAAGCTCGCGATCGGATTCGTCGGCTCCGCGATGTTCGCCGGTCTGCCCGATATCGTAGGCAGCTATCGCGACGCCTGTCCCGACGTCGAGCTCGTGCTCGACGAGATGCTGGCGGCCGAGATTGCCGAAGCGCTGCGGCGACGCCGGATCGATGTCGGCTTCGCACGCCCGGCGCTATTGCCGGAGGCGGGTCTTGCCCAGCGCCTGATCCTGGAGGAGCCCTATGTCGCGGCGTTGCCGCGCGCGCATCCGCTTGCCGAGAGGGACGACATTGCGCTTGCCGAACTGTCCGATGATGCCTTCGTGCTCTATCCGGCGCGGCCGGCGCCATCGGTCACCGGCCTGATCGTCGCCGCGTGCCAGGCCGCCGGATTCACGCCGCGACTCGCGCAGGAGGTGCTGCATCTGCAAACCGCGATCGGCCTGATCGCCGCCGGCGTCGGTGTATCACTCGTCCCGGAGGCCGCGGCACGCGCGCAGACCGGTCGCGGCGTGGCATATGTCCGCTTGGCCGCGCCGGCGGTGACGGCGCCGCTCACGATTGCGTGGCGTGAAGAAGATGTCTCGCCCGCCGTGCAGCGTCTGCTCGACCTCGCGACTCGCTGGCACGAGATTTCTCCGGGACTTGCGCGAAGGAACTGACGCAGCGGATGCAATTGTCCGGACGATGGCTCGGAATTGCAAGCTTACGCGACGCCGCACCGCAGCGACGTTTTCCCGCTTGCCAAATGTCAAACGCAGGCAGAGCATAAACGGTCGCCGACCCAATCATGGGCCGAGCTCCAAAACGAGGAGGCGGCAATGGGACAAGACGTCAGAAGTCCCCGAGGTCCACGGTGCATCGCATTGGTGGGCCCTTTCCAAAGCGGTAAAACCACACTTCTGGAAGCGATCCTGGCGCGCACTGGCGCCATTAAGAATGCCGGCAGCGTAGATGCCGGAACCTCCGTCGGCGATGCCAGCCCCGAGGCGCGTCAGCACAAGATGGGCGTAGGCCTGACCGCCGCCACCACCACCTTTATGGGGGACAGCTACACCTTTATCGATTGTCCCGGCTCGGTCGAATTCGCGCACGATATGCGTGCAGCGTTGCCGGCGGTCGATGCCGCGGTCGTGGTCTGCGAAGCCGACGAGAAGAAACTGCCGCAGCTGCAGATCATCCTGCGCGAGCTCGAGGAGCTCGGAATTCCCCGTTTCCTGTTCCTGAACAAGATCGACCGCGCCAACAAGCGCGTCCGCGAGACGCTTGCGACGCTGCAGCCGGCCTCGCGCGTGCCGCTGGTGCTGCGCCAGATCCCGATCTGGAACGGCGATCTGATCGAAGGCTTTGTCGATCTCGCGCTGGAGCGCGCGTTCGTCTATCGCGAGCACAAGCCGTCGGAGGTGATGGCGCTCGAGGGCGGCAATCTCGATCGCGAGAAGGAAGCTCGCTTCTCGATGCTGGAGAAGCTTGCCGACCATGACGACGCGCTGATGGAGCAGTTGCTGGAGGATATCCAGCCGCCGCGCGATGCCGTGTTCGACGATCTCGCCCGCGAACTGCGCGAAGGGCAGATCTGTCCGGTGCTGCTCGGCGCTGCGAGCCGCGAGAACGGCGTGCTCCGCCTGATGAAGGCGCTGCGCCATGAGGCGCCCGGCGTTGCCGAGACCGCCAATCGGCTCGGCATCAAGGACCAAAAGGATGCGCTGGCCTACGTGTTCAAGACCGTGCATTTGCAGCACGGCGGCAAGCTGTCGCTTGCGCGCGCGCTTGCGGGCCGGCTCGACGACGGCGTGACGCTGCAATCCTCAAGCGGCGAGAGCGGGCGCGTCTCCGGCATCCTCGCGGTCTCGGGCGCGCATGACAGCAAGCGGCCGCAGGCCGAGGCCGGCGACACTGTCGCGCTCGGCAAGCTCGATGCGATCAAGACCGGCGATACGGTCTCGAGCGGCAAGACGGCGCCGGCCTCGCTCGTCAAGGTCGAGCCGGCCGCGGCGGTGCTGTCGATCTCGATTGCCGCGACCGACCGCAAGGACGACGTCAAGCTTGGCCAGGCGCTGCTGCGACTGAACGAGGAAGATCCCTCGCTGACGATGATCCAGAACCCGCGCACCCACGACACCGTGCTGTGGGGGCAGGGCGAGATGCATCTGCGCGTAGCGCAGGAGCGGCTGAAGGACCGCTACGGCGTCAACGTCAAATCGCATCCGCCGGCGATCGGCTACCAGGAAACCATCCGCAAGGCGATCACCCAGCGCGGCCGGCACAAGAAGCAGTCCGGCGGCCATGGCCAGTTCGGCGACGTCGTGCTCGACATCAAACCGAAGCCGCGCGGGTCAGGCTTCGAATTCCACGAGAAAGTGGTCGGCGGCGCGGTGCCGCGCAACTATATCGGCGCGGTGGAAGAGGGCGTCGTCGACGCGCTGGCGCGTGGCCCGCTCGGCTTTCCCGTGATCGACGTCGACGTCACGCTGACCGACGGCTCCTATCACAGCGTCGACTCGTCCGATCTCGCGTTCCGCACCGCGGCGCGGATCGGAGTCAGCGAGGGGTTGCCGCAGTGCCAGCCGGTGCTGCTGGAGCCGATCCATATGGTCGAGATCGTCTGTCCGAACGAAGCGACCGCCAAGATCAACGCGATCCTGTCGGCGCGCCGCGGCCAGATCCTCGGCTTCGACACCCGCGACGGCTGGAGCGGCTGGGATTGCGTCCGCGCCACGATGCCGGAATCCGAGATCGGCGACCTGATCGTCGAGCTGCGCTCCGCCACCGCCGGCGCCGGCACCTTCACCCGCCAGTTCGACCGCATGGCCGAAGTGACGGGCCGGGCCGCCGACCAGATCATCGCCGCGCATCGCGACGCGGCGTGATTTCGCACCGTCATTCCGGGATGGTCCGAAGGACCAGACCCGGAATCTCGAGATTCCGGGTTCGATGCTGTCGCATCGCCCCGGAATGACGGGCCAAGATAGCGCCCGTGATTCCCTTCCTTTGACGCAGTTTCCGCCAGCATGCTTGAATCCCGCCGTAACCTGGCGCTGGCCTGCGCGCTCAGCGCAATGGCCGGGTATGTCGACGGCATCGGCTATCTGCATCTCGGCGGGCTGTTCGTCTCCTTCATGAGCGGCAACTCGACGCGGCTTGGCGTGACGCTGGCCGAGGGGCATTGGCAGCATGCCCTGGAAGCGCTGGAGCTGATCGTGCTGTTCGTCGCCGGCGCCGCAGCCGGCAGCCTGATCGTGCTCAGCGCGCTGGCCCATCGCCAGCCCCTGCTCCTGCTCGTCGAGGCGTGGCTGCTCACGGCGGCGGCGGTGGCCTATGCATATGGCCTGCCGAACGCCGCGGTCGCCGCTATCGTGCTGGCGATGGGGCTCGAGAATGCCGTTTTCCAGCTCGAGGGCGGCGCCGGGCTCGGTCTCACCTATGTCACCGGGGCGCTGGTCAAGGCCGGCCAGCTGATCGCCGCGGCGCTGACCGGCGGAGCGCCCTGGGCCTGGCTGCCCAACCTGCTGCTGTGGGCGGCGCTGGTCGCGGGCGCGCTCGCCGGCGCATTGGCCTACCACTGGATCAATCTCGGTGCGATCTGGTTTGCTGCGGCCACCGCGTTTGCCCTGAGTGCGTCGGTTGCCGCAACCGCGAAGCGGACGGATTGACAGCGCGCCCGCCTTGGCCGATGTCACGATCATGACCTCCGCAACCAAGACCCGCGCCGCGTGCCTGATCGGCTGGCCGGCGGCGCATTCCCGCTCGCCGCTGATCCATCATTACTGGCTGCGCACGCTCGGCCTCGAGGGCGGCTATGTGATCGAGGCGGTGCCGCCGGAGGATTTCAAGGATTTCCTGTTCCGCCTGTCGTTGCGCGGCTTCGTCGGTGCCAACGTCACCCGTCCGCACAAGGAACAGGCGCTGGCACTGTCGGCGCCCGACGCGCGCGCCCGCGCGGTCGGTGCCGCCAACACGCTGTGGTTTGCGGACGGCGAGTTGCGTTCGACCAACACCGATGTCGAAGGCTTCATCAACAACCTCGACGCCTGTGCGCCCGGCTGGGACCAAACCGAGGACGCGCTGGTGTTAGGGGCCGGCGGCGCGGCGCGCGCGGTGGTGTTCGGCCTGATCGAGCGCGGCATTGCGCGCGTGCATCTGGTCAACCGCACCATCGACCGCGCCCGCGCGCTGGCAGAACTATATGGTGCGCGTGTTCATCCCGCGACCTGGGACAAGGTCGGCGAGCTGCTGCCGCGCGCGGGCCTGCTCGTCAACACGACGTCGCTCGGCATGCACGGCCAGCCCGCGCTCGAGATCGAAGTCGGCCTGCTCCCGCCGGGCGCGGTTGTTTCTGATATTGTCTATGTGCCGCTGGTGACGCCGCTGCTGGCCGCGGCGCAGGCACGCGGCCTCAAGACCGCCGACGGGCTCGGCATGCTGCTGCACCAGGCGGTGCGCGGTTTCGAATTGTGGTTCGGGCAGCGCCCGCAGGTCACGCCGGAACTGCGCGCGATCGTTGAGGCCGATCTCACAAAGACTTGAGGCCTGGAATAGCGTCTTCGGGGCGGGGTCTCGTGTTGGTCCCCCCGCGTTCCCTCCCGGAGATCAACCATGCCTGCCCGCCGTTCCCAACTCGTTCGTCCGTTCATTGCGCTTGCGATGGTGACGGCATCCACGCTTTACGCGCTCGCGCAACAGCCGCCGACGCCGACGCGGGTGCGTGGAACCGTCGAAAACGTCGATGGTAATACGCTGGCGGTGAAGTCGCGCAGCGGAGAGGACGTCAAGCTGCATATGGCCGGCAATATGGTGGTGCTCGGCCTCACCAGGATCGCGCTGTCCGACATCAAGGTCGGTTCCTTCATCGGCACCACCACGGTGCCCGGCCCCGACGGCACGCCGAAGGCGGTCGAGGTGCACGTCTTCCCGGAGAACATGCGCGGCACCGGCGAGGGCTCGCGGCCCTACGATCTGAAGCCGAACAGCAGCATGACCAACGCGACCGTCGCGCAATCCGTCGTCAGCAATGACGGTCATACGTTGCAGGTCAAATACAAGGACGGCGAGAAGACGGTCCAGGTCTCGCCCGACACGCCTGTCGTGACCTATGTTTCCGGCGACAAGGCAGACCTGAAGGCCGGCGCCAAGATCATCGCCTTCATGAAGAAATTGCCCGACGGCTCGCTGGAAACCGACCGCGTCAGCGTCGGCCGCGACGGCCTCACGCCGCCGATGTGATGCGAACGCCAGTCTTTCAACGCGTCGTCCCGGCGAAAGCCGGGACCCATAACCACCGATGAGAATTGTTGAGAAGAGCTGGGGCCACAACGTGCCTAATCTCGTAGGGTCGTGGTTATGGGTCCCGGGTCGCGCGGAGCCTGTCATCGGGCGGCGCTTTGCGCCGACCCGTTGGCTTGCCCGGGACGACGAGGACCATCCGGGCTACGACAGACCCCTCGAACGCATCACCTGTCCGTTACCGCAGTAACGGCCTCTCATCCGGTGCGTATTTGTCCTGCGAGCCGTCGCTCCCGCGAGGAGTTGTGGCTTGCACGGAATACCACCAACTCCCCGGTGTTCCCTGATTCGCCAGCCCAACCCATGAGGAACATCATGCCGAAATCGCTGCCACTCGCCGCATTGCTTCTCGTTGTCTTTGCTTCCGCCGCATCCGCGCAGCAGCCGCCGGCGGTGCGTATCCGCGGCACCATCGAGGCCGTCGACGGCGCGATGCTGTCGATCAAGTCGCGCGACGGCGCCGACATGAAGGTGCGGACCACCGACAATGTCGCGGTGTTCGGCGTCGCCAAGACCGATCTGTCGGAGATCAAGCCCGGTTCCTATATCGGCGTCACCGCGATGCCCGAACCCGACGGAACGCAGAAGGCGATCGCGGTTCACATCTTCCCGGAGAACCAGCGCGGCGCCGCCGAGGGCTTCCGCCCGTGGGACCTGCGCGCCAACTCGACCATGACCAACGCCACCGTCGCCGAGACCGTGAAGGGCACCGACGGCCAGAACATCACGGTGAAGTACAAGGACGGCGAGAAGAAAGTCGTGGTGCCGCCGGACACCCCGGTCGTCACCTTCGTCGCCGGCGACAAGTCGGAGCTGAAGCCGGGCGCCAAGATCATCATCTTCGGTGCGCTGAAGAAGGACGATGGCACGCTGGAAGCCAACCGCGTCAATGTCGGCCGCGACGGGATTGCGCCGCCGATGTGAGGCAGAGCAGGCTCCGCTGTCGTCCCTGCGAAAGCACTAGGACCGATCGACATTCATTGCATCCAGATCATTGCGGCAGCGAGATGGATGAAGCCGGTAAAGTTGTCAGATCGCCTGTCATAACGGGTTGCCAAGCGTCGGAAGTGTTTGAGCTGGCAAAAGCAGCGCTCGATGCGGTTGCGCTGTTTGTATGCGTCGGCGTCGTGCGGAATGATGATCCTGCGGGTGCGGTTTGACGGGATCACCGCCGTTGCGCCGATTTCCGCGATGATCGCACGCAGGGCGTTGCTGTCATAGGCCTTGTCGGCGAGCACGGCATCGCCGCTCTGGC